>NZ_JBFNXQ010000031.1:0-48852 GCF_041018925.1 Geodermatophilus maliterrae | reverse complement strand
CGGCCTCGTTCCACCGGCCGAGCACGAGGACGTCTTCTACCGGCACAACACCGCGGCGGCTACCGTCGCCGCGTCAGTTCCGAGCCTCCACTGAACCCGGGGCGGGACACATCACCCCCAGACCGGCCCGGCGGAGGAACCAGCTACCGGTTCCACCCACCCTCGCCGCCGCCCACGAGGCCGAACGCAGAGCTCACGCCTCCAAGCGCATCCGCGTCGAGCACGGCATCAGTCACCTGAAGAACTGGCGGGCTCTGTCTCGACACCTCGGCCCGCGCGAGCATCTCGAGACGGTGCTGCCCGCGGTCGCCGGCTTGGTCTCCAGCCAGGAACGAGCCTCACGACCCGAACCGCTCCACCGCTCACCGAAAGCCTTACCAGCCGGCACCACCGCGTGATCGAACTGATCCTGAACAGGTGAACGACGGCCCGCCGCTAACCATGCACGAGGTCGTTATTCATCGACGACACGCAGCCCTGTCTCGCAAGCCGAACGGCTATCGACGCATCTAGCGCTGGGCATGGACCGGCTGGCCATCCCGCAAGTGATCGGCTATCGGCGGCGCCAAGGTTGCCTGCTCAAGATGGCCGGCCGGTGGGCCGGCCACGTCTCCCGATCGCAACGGCTACGTGTCGGTGGGAAGGTCCGCCTCGATCAGCGAGGCTGGTCGGTAGTCGCCCGGGGTCGGTGAGACCACCGCGCGGACCGGCAGCTCAAGCTGGGCATGTGTCGGGCGATGGTTTTGGCCGTGGTTCAGCCACCGAGAACGTCGGCGGTGTGCGGCAGCGACCGCAGTCCGGGCTCCAGGAAGCTCAGCGTCCAGCTGAACGGTGCGAGTGCGGCTTCGATGAACACCACGCACCCCTCCGGATCGGCCCGGCAGACCGGACTGGATAGCCGCGCACGGGTGCCTAGCACGACTGTCAGTCCAAGCCGCAGCGTTGACGGCAACGGGGTGCCGGGTTGCCGCACGACTTTGGTCAGCTCCGGGTAGCGACGCAGTAGCCGGTCATGGACGGCGACGTCCATCACGGTGACCAACCCCGCGCGGGCCACGTCGCCCAGCGCCTAGCCGGCGAGATCCAGGTCCAGCCCGCCGACAGCGTGTCCCAACGCGGCAAAAGCGCTGCAGAGCGCAATGCCATCAGCATGGGAACCTGGCAGTCGGCATCCCACACGCGATCGACAACCGCCATCGACGACCAAAAGATGACGCCCATGACGACTTTCGCACCGTAAGCCCCAACCCTTACCGCTAATACTCAAGCCTTTACTGAAGAACGGTACGCATGCTACCCATAGGGGTAGTCCGGGCCCCGCTTCGCGGGGCCCACTGCCGTTTCTTGGGGTGGCGTGTTGGTCATTGTTGGGTGGCGTTGATAAATGCACGGCGGAATGAAGGTGTACGCCGGGGTGCCGGCGGCGGCCCGGCACTACGTGGAGACCGGCCGGGGCCGGGCCGATGACTACTACCTCACCGAGGGCACCGGGATCGCCCGGCGCTACACCGCCGGCGACGGCAGGGTGGCCGAGCTCGCCACGCTGGCCGGCGACGGCTACCAGGCGTGGGTCGCCGGCCTGGACCCCGACACCGGAACGGCCCGCGGTCGGCTGCGCACCGATCAGCGGGCGGTGCGGTTCGTCGAGGTCGTGGTCAACGGCCCGAAGTCCTGGTCACTTGCTGCTGCGTTGCACCCGGACGTCGCCGCGGCCTACGACGCCGCGCAGGACCGCGCCGCGACCCAGATCATCGGCTGGCTGGCCGAGCACGCCACCACCCGGGTCGGGCCGCGCGGTGGGCAGCTGCAGGTCCCGGTCGAGGTGTTGGAGGCGGTGACGGTGCGCCACCACACCTCCCGCGCCGGGGATCCGCACCGGCATCTGCACCTGCAGGTCAACGCCCGGGTGTTCGCCGCCGGGAGATGGCGGGGGCTGCACACCGTGGGCGTGCGCGACTTCCTCGCCGCGATCAACGGGATCGGGCACGCCGCGGTCGCCTGCGACCCGCAGTTCCGCGCCGCGCTGGCCGCGCACGGCTACACCCTCGACGGCACCGGAGAGATACGGCAGCTGGCCGAGTACGTGGGTGCGTTCAGCGCCCGGGCGGCCCAGATCGGCCGCAACCTGGACCGCTACGAACACGGATGGACGCAGGCGCACCCCGGCCAGACGCCGGGCCCGGCGCTGCGGCGGGCGTGGGACGCCCGGGCGTGGGCCGAGGGCCGCCCGGACAAGATCACCCCGCAACCGGGCGCGGACCTCACCGCCAGATGGGTCGGTGAACTGGCCGCCCTGGGCTATCGCGACCGCGACCGCCCGGTGGATCTGGCGCCGGCGCTGGTGGCCGCCATCGACCGGGAAGCGGCAGTGGGGACCGTGTTGGTCCGGCTGGCCGCCGGGCGCTCGGCGTGGAACGCCGCCGATGTCCGCGGTGAGGTCGAGCAGCTGCTCGCCGCCACGGGCGTCGTCGTCGACGCCGCGGTCCGCCTCGAGCTGGCGGAGGACCTCACCGCTCGCGCCATGGCGCGGTGTGTGCCGCTGATCAACCGCGACGGTGCTCGTGGTGTGGTGCCTGAGCACATCCGGGCGTGGACCTCCCAGCCGGTGCTCGACGTCGAAGACGACCTCACGGCCCGGTTGGCCGCCCGCAGCGCTCGTCCCGCCGCAGCCGATCAGCAGCGAGCGCCCGAGCTGTCGTTGTCCGCCCTCGCGCAGCTGGATACCGGCCAGGCAGCCGCGGCTGCCTCACTGGCCGGTGACCAGGCACTGATCGTCATCGAGGGCGCGGCCGGCGCGGGCAAGACCACCCTGCTGGCCGCCGCCCGCGACCTGCTCCAGGACCAGGGCCGCCGGCTGACGGTGGTGACCCCGACGCTGAAGGCGGCCAAGGTGGCTGCCGCCGAGATTGACACCGTGGCGGGGTCGGCGGCGTGGCTGGCTCACCAACACGGCTGGCGCTGGACCGACGACGGGGCCTGGACCCGGCTGGCCGCCGGTGCCGTCGACCCGCTCACCGGCGGCGTCTATGCCGAGCCGGCGCAGGGAGCGCGGCTGCGCGCGGGGGACCTGCTGGTGGTGGACGAGGCCGGGATGCTCGACCAGGACACCGCCCGCGCCCTGCTCACCATTGCCGACCAGTGCCGCGTCCGCGTGGCGCTGCTCGGCGATCGGCATCAGCTGGCCGCAGTCGGCCGCGGCGGCGTACTGGACATCGCCGCACGCCACGTCGACCCCACCGGCCACCTGACCCTGGAGAACGTGCACCGCTTCACCAGCACCGACGGCACGGGCGTCACCGTCCCCGACGCCGAGTACGCCCAGCTGACCTTGGCCATGCGCACCGGCGAGGACCCGGGCGCGGTGTTCGATGCCCTGGTGGCCCGCGGCCAGGTCCGCCTACACGCCGACCCCGCGGACCTGCAGCAGGGGCTGGCCGCGGTCGCCGCCGCCCATCACCATGAGGGCGGGCGCCTGGCCGTGGTGGTCGACACCCGGGAGCAGGCCGCCGAGCTGAGCGCCGCCTTCCGGGCGCGGCTGGTCGCTGATGGCTGCGTCGACGACCGCGCCGCGGTCACCACCCGCGCCGGGCAGCGGATCGGCGCCGGGGACCAGGTGGTCACCCGCCGCAACGACGGCGACATCGGGGTGGCCAACCGCGACGTCTGGACCGTCGCCGCCGTCGGACGCCACGGCGAGCTGGCTGTCATCCCGGCCACTGTCACCCTTACCGACGCCGTCCGTGCCGGTGTCACCCCGGCGACGGCGCGGCGGTGGGTGCTGCCTTCCGGCTACGTCACCTCTCACGTGGAGCTGGCCTACGCCAGCACCGCCCACGGTGTGCAGGGTGACACCGTGCAGGCGGCGCACGTGGTGATCGGCGAGCACACCGGCGCGGCGTCGGCCTACGTCGGGATGACCCGCGGCCGCACCGCCAACACCGCCCACCTGGTCGCCGAGGACCTGGCCCAGGCGCGGGAGCAGTGGATCGCCGTGTTCGGCCGCGACCGGGCCGACCTGGGCCCGGGCCACGCCGCCGAACTCGCTGCCGCTCAGGCCGCCTCTTACGCCGCACCCCGCCCACTTGAGCAGGTCCTCACGGAGCTGCACCAGGCGTGGGCAGCGGAGCAGCGCTGCCTGGACCGGCTCGCCCTGTGGCAGCCGATGCGCGACCGACTGCGCGAGGTCGTCGCGCTCCATGCCGGCCACGCCGACGAGCTCGCAGCCCTGGAGGCCCGGTGCCGGACGACGTCCCTGGCCGCCGCACGGGCCTTACAGCGCGCCGAGGTCAGGGGCACGGCCGTCACCGAGGAGGCGGCGCGGATGCGCGATGACCTGCTCGGTCGCTGGGACCGCGACCGCGACGTGGCCCGCGCCGCGGCCCGGGTCGTGCTCGACGGCCCGGGCCGGCTGCGGCTGCGGCGGGCCGCCGTCACCCCCGCCAGCGGGGACCTCACCGACTGGGCCGACCGGTGGCGCCCACAGCTACCCACCCTGCCCGCCGACCCCGGCCGGCTCGCCCAGTACGCCGACCGGAGCGATGACCGGCCGGCGCTGGCGCTTGCGTTCGGTGCCGCCGCCCGCCGCGCCGCCGAACAGGCCCAACCCGAGCACGCCGTCCTGCATGCGGTCGCCGACACCGCTCGCCAGGCGCACGAACGAGCACGAGGTGCGTTGGCCGAGGCCGGCCGGCGGCACGATGACGAGCTGAGCCGGTTCGGCGCGCTCGGCCGGATCCTCGACCCAGCAGACGGACTGGCCTACGCCGAGCGCGACATCGCCGTCGCGACCGAAGAGCTGACTGCCGTCCGAGCGCGCCTCTGGCGACTGGCGACGGAGCCGGCGCTACTCAGTCAGCCGGCCGACCTCCTCGTCCGGGAGCGTGACACTTGGCAGGCAGGACAAGGGGCTTATGGCGTTCCGCGCCGACCGGCAGGACTGCAGCCTCGACCCGGCATCCACGTCCCGCGGCCAGAGCACGACAGGCAGCCCGCAAAGCGTCCCGGCGTGCAACCCGGCCTCGGACGGTGACCCGACACAACTAAGCCCACGCCCGTCTCAGCAAGGCGCGCCCGACCGATCCAGGGGCTGGCGGGAGGGCGGCGGTGCCAGAGGCCCCAGCGAAGACTCAGAGCGCGGCAAGGACTCGACAGGCCGTCGGCGGGACGGCACCAGGGGAGGCAGTCAGGCGTTCGGCTGCTGGCTTCACCGATCTCTTGGACTGACCGAGCAACGGCCGGGTCAGGACACGGCCTCGAGCAGCAGCACGAAGGCATCGATGTGGGCGGGCCGGACGACCGTGAAGTGGCGCCGGTCGAAGGTGGCGACGCGCTCGATGCCGAGGCGCTCAGCGATCGCGACGAGCGAGGCGTCGGTGCCGCCGAGGCGGAGGTCGGCGTAACGCTCGGCGAGGTCGGCCATCCGAGCGACGTCAGTGTCGGTCAGCTCGGCCAGCCGCAGGCCGCCGGGCCGGAAGTCCCGTAGGAACCGAACCTCGGCGTCCGGGCCGCCCCACTCGCTGAGGAGGTCACAGACCTCGACGACCACGGTGGGCGGGACCAGTCGCGGTTCGCTCATGGTGTTGAGCAGCCGCACCGCGATGCGGTGGTTGACGTCCGCGGTCCGGGCAGCAGCGACGAGGATGTTGGTGTCGAAGAGGATCACTCGCGGCTGAAGCCGCGCCGGAGGTACTCCTCGGTCCGGATGGACAGGTCGTCAGGACCGCCGTGG
The DNA here is from genome assembly GCF_041018925.1 of Geodermatophilus maliterrae. Classification (NCBI taxonomy): domain Bacteria; kingdom Bacillati; phylum Actinomycetota; class Actinomycetes; order Geodermatophilales; family Geodermatophilaceae; genus Geodermatophilus; species Geodermatophilus maliterrae. Next base: position 43,124 of record NZ_JBFNXQ010000031.1, on the reverse strand, counting down.
ACCGACCCGATGAGGTCCAACTCACGGCGCTCCGGCGGTGCAGGAGCGCTGTCCGGTAGCTCAGCCGGGGCTTCCGCAGCCCGCACCACGTGCAAGCGCTGACCGGGCCGCACGCCGTGGCGGCGCAGCTCGGCGAGCAGCTCGGCCGCGTCCTCCGGGACGGTCAGGTCCCATCCGTCGGCGGAGCTCATGATCAGCAGGATATCGAGAACCTCGGGGGATGGGTCCGACGTCGGTGGGCCGTTACCCGTCCGGGTCGGCGTGCCGGCTGCGTCGGTTCCCAGGAGGTGCGGTTTGGGCCGCTCCGGGCGGAGCCCCGCCGAGCCGGGATCGGTGCACCACAGCCGGAGCCATGAGGCCCTTCACGTCGCGCGATTCGCCGATCTCGACACGCCCGAGCGCGTGGACGTCAGTCCACACCCAGTCCACAGGACTGCCAATCCAGTCCGTCGACGCCCACTATCGCCCAACCACGTATGTGCAGGTCAGCCCGGGTTTCCAGTCATGTCCAAGATCACTCATTCACGCCGGGGACGTTCCGCTTCAACGTGTAGGTGGCGGCATCCGTCCAGGTCAGCCGCTCGTCGAGGTGGCGAGTCCGCACCGAGTCCCCAGCTGTCCGCGAGGAGTTCTCCCGCGGCCCGCCTCGTGTGGCCCTCCGCGGCGGGCCAGAGGTGGCTGTAGCTGTTCAGTGTCGTGGTGGCGCTGGTGTGCCCGGGAGCCCGCTGGACGGTGATGACGTGCCGGGCGAGCAGGTCGACCAGTGACGGCGCGAGGGACACCTGCCGCTCGCTGCCGTACTCCGGTGCGCGCAGCTCGATCGCCGGCCTCGGGGACATGGCCCTGTCCGGGCCGATGGGCTGGTGGGACTCCGGACTGGGTGCCGGGCTGCCCGAGGACCAGGTGGTGCTGGTCGGCGCACGGGACCTCGACGCCGCGGAGGCCGCACACATCGAGGCCGGGCGCGTGGCACTGGTCCCGGTCGGGGACGGCATCGGTGAGCGGGCTGGCCGCGGCGATCGCCGGACGGCCGGTCCACCTGCACATCGACTGCGACGTGCACGACCCGGGCCTGTTCACCACCGACTACGTCGTCCCCGATGGCCTCACCCTCGACGACCTGCGCGCCTGCGCCACCGCGGTGGCCGGCAGCGAGGTCATCGGCATCGAGGTGGCCGAGTTCGAGGGCGATGGCGACGCCACGGCCGACGACCTGGTGGCCATGCTCGACCCCATCCTCACCCGGTAGGCGCCGTGAGAAGTCTGCGACCCCTGGACGACCAGGCGCGACCGGTCCGACCCGGCCGCAAAGGCCGGCCAGCAGGTCGCGAACGGAGACCCTGTCAGGGTCCGACTCTCATGGAGTCGTTCAGGGACGGGGGCGGTCAGCGCCAGCAGCGCAGACCCCAGCCCGATCGGGGACGGTTGCCTCTGTCCGCGCTCGAGCCTCGAGAGCACGTTCCGAATACCGTCTCTGCGTGCCCTGGCGGAGCTCCCGATGAGGTCCCGCCCGCTCGCCCTGCCGCGACCCGTGCACCCGGCGCAGGTCGTCGTCCTGGCGTTCGGGATGGCGGTGGTGCTGGGCACCCTGCTGCTGCTGCTCCCTGTGTCCCGGGCCGACCGCGACGGTGCGCCGGTCGTCGACGCGCTCTTCACCGCGACCTCCGCGGTCACCATCACGGGCCTCAACACGGTGGACACGCCCACCTACTGGTCCGGCTTCGGCCACGTCGTGATCCTGCTGCTCATCCAGATCGGCGGCTTCGGCATCATGTCGCTGGCGACGTTGCTCGGCCTGCTGGTGTCGCACCGGCTGGGGCTGCGGATGCGGCTGAGCACGGCGGCGGAGACCAAGACGCTCGGCATCGGCGACGTCCGGCGCGTCCTCGTGGGCGTGGCGCGCACCAGCCTGTTCCTCGAGGCCGCCGGGGCGGTGGTGCTCAGCGTCCGGTTGGGAACTGCCTACGACGAGCCGTGGGGCCGTGCGCTGTGGCTCGGGCTCTTCCACTCCGTCTCGGCGTTCAACAACGGAGGGTTCGCGCTCTTCAGCGACAGCCTGAGCCGCTTCGTGACCGACCCCGTGGTGAGCCTCACCGCGTGCACGCTGGTGATCACGGGCGGACTGGGCTTCCCCGTGCTGTTCGAGCTGTACCGGGCGTGGCGGACACCCCGCCGGTGGACGGTGCACACCAAGATCGTGGTGCTCGCGACCTCGGTCCTGCTCTCCGTCGGCATGTTCGCCTTCCTGGCGCTCGAGTGGAACAACCCCGCCACGCTCGGCCCGCTCGGCGTCGGCGGCAAGGCGCTCGCCGGGTTCTTCCTCGCCGTGATGCCGCGCAGCGGCGGCCTCAACACCGTGCCGACCGGCGAGCTGCACGCCGAGTCCCTCCTGCTGACCGACGTGCTCATGTTCATCGGCGGCGGTAGCGCCGGCACGGCGGGCGGCATCAAGGTGACGACCTTCACCGTGCTGCTCTTCGTCATCCTCACCGAGATCCGAGCGGACCGCAGCGTCGTCGCGTTCCACCGGCACATACCCTCCGATGCCCAGCGGCAGGCGCTGACCGTCGCACTGCTCAGTGTGGCCGGCGTCATCGGCGGGACGGGCGCGCTGATGGTGCTCACGCCGTTCCCGCTCGACCATGTGCTCCTCGAGGTGATCTCGGCGTTCGCGACGGTGGGGCTGTCGACCGGGATCACCGGTGACCTTGGAACGCCAGGCACACTGCTGCTCGTCGTGCTCATGTTCATCGGACGCCTGGGGCCGATCACGCTGGCGTCGGCGCTGGCCCTGCGGTCACGCCCCCGCCTCTACGAGCTGCCGCAGGAGCGCCCGATCATCGGGTAGGTACCACCGCCAGGAGGGAACACATGCCGGAGCGCTTCTCCCTCGGGAGGCAGAACGCGTCGCGCGGCGGCGACAGCGTCGCGATCATCGGCCTGGGTCGCTTCGGCAGCGCGGTGGCGCTCGAACTCATGGCGTCCGACGTCGAGGTGCTCGGCATCGACTCCAGCGAGCGGATCGTGCAGGAGATGAGCACCAAGGTCACGCACTGCGTGCGTGCTGACAGCACGCGCGAGGACGCGCTGCGGCAGCTCGGCATCCACGAGTTCAAACGGGCGGTCGTCGGCATCGGGACCAACATCGAGGCCAACATGCTGACCGCGTCGCTGCTCAAGACCCTGGGCGTCGGGAACGTCTGGGCGAAGGCGATCAGCGAGGCGCACGGGCGGATCCTCGACCAGCTCGGCATCGACCACGTCGTCTACCCCGAGAACGACATGGGCCGCCGAGTGGCACACCTGGTCATGGGCTGCATGCTCGACTTCATCCAGTTCGAGCCCGACTACGCGATGGTCAAGACAGCGCCTCCGGCCATGCTGCTCGGCAGACCGCTGTCGGAGACCGGCGTACGTCGCAGACACGGGGTGACGATCGTGGGCGTGAAACGACCGGGCAGCGCTTTCACGCACGCCACCGGGGACACCGTTCTCGAGAGCGGGGACGTCGTGATCGCGTCCGGTCTGCCGCGCGCGGTGGAGAAGTTCAGCGAGCTGAGCTGAGTCGACCGAGGCCCTGCCGCCCCACGTCTCGGACGCGCCACGAGACGACATCTGGGTACGCACGTCACCCCACGCCACCGCGGTTGCGACGTTGAGGGTCGCTCGAGGCACACGTCGGTGCGTTCCATGGTGGGCCGCTACGGGACAACCGGGCTGGCTCACCCCGAGGGCAGCTTCAGGGCTGCCTGGGCGCGGCCGGGGTGTCATCACCCTCGCCGTAGCGGCGGATGACACTCGCCTGGATCAGCAGAGTCACGGTCAGGACGACGACGAAGGAGATCGGGACGAAGGGGCCCGCCCACATGCGTCGAGCAGCGGCAACTCCTCCGCGCTGAGTCACCGGTCGGCGCGCCGGTCTGCCTGGTGTCGGACCTTCGTTGGCCACACTGCCTCCATGTCGTTGGGTGGGGGTGCCGGACCGGCTGCCGGAGTCTTCAGGGGCCCCGCGGAGCGATCGATCAGCGGGACGGGCTGACGGCCGCCTGAGGAAGCGCCGGCTGATCACGGGATCCGGTGATGCTGGACCGCTGAGTTCACCCCGCTGAGGTCGTCATTACGGGGACCGAACGCCACCGCCCCGATGACCCGGGTGTCTTCGTGCTCGAGCAAGAAGCCGCTGCAGGCCCGGCCGGCCTCCGGCCACCCTCCGCAGCTGCCCAGGACGACCACCCGGCTCACCACGCGACGACCCTGTCACCGAGGAACGTGGCGGTGCACCGTGCCGTGGACCGATCCCTAGCGGGAGACAAGGGTCGTGATCGTCCTCTGGCAGGAGCCGCCTGGTCCATCCCGCCTTGACGCATGCCCATATAGGCATACGATGGCGCCATGGCACGAGCAGCGACGACGTCGGACGCGTTCAACGCGATCGCCGAGCCGCAGCGCCGGGACATCCTGGTGCTGCTGCGGGCGGGTGAGCGGCCGGTGACCGACCTGGCCCAGGAGCTGGGGATGACTCAGCCGCGGGCGTCCAAGCACCTGCGGGTGCTCCGGGAGGTCGGGCTGGTGCGGGACCGCAAGGCGGGCAAGCAGCGCCTCTACGGCCTCGACGCCCGCGGGCTGCGGCCGGTCCACGAGTGGACCGGCGGATTCGAGCGGTTCTGGAACGAGAGCTTCGACCGGCTGGACGCATACGTGCAGGACCTGAAGCAGGCAGGACAGGAGGAGTAGCTGATGAGCGCGACGGGACGAGGAGCGCCGGCGCGGTCCGCGACGGCCGACCGCGAGATCGTCATTTCCCGGGTCATCGACGCCCCACGGGAGCTGGTGTTCGAGGCGTTCACCGAGGTCCGGCACCTGTCGCGGTGGTGGGGACCGGACGGGTTCACCACGACCACGCAGTCGTTCGAGTTCCGCGTCGGCGGGGAGTGGGACTTCGTGATGCACGGACCGGACGGGACGGACTACACCGAGTGGATCTCCTGGACCGAGATCACCCCGCCGGAGCGGATCGCGCTGCTGCACGGTGAGTCCCGCGGCGACCCGAACGCCTTCGAGTCGGTCCTGACGTTCGAGCCCGACGGGACGGCGACCCGGATCGAGATGCGCACGGTGTTCCCCACCAAGGAACTGCGCGACGAGGCGGTCGAGAGGTACCACGCGATCGAGGGCGGCCGGCAGACCCTGAGCAACCTGGCTGACTACGTCACCGAGGTCGTTCGGACGGGGGCGGAGGGCTGATGGCCGGGAAGGTGTTCTTCAGCGTGTCGATGTCGCTGGACGGGTTCATCGCGCCCGCGTCCCTCGGGGACCTCATGGGGCGGCAGTGGATGGAACTGCAGCAGTGGATCTTCCCGCAGCGGTTCTTCCGGGAGAACCTGGAGCTCGGCGGGGGCGGCGAGGAGGGGCGCGACAACGACATCGTGCGGGAGACGTTCGAGCGCACCGGCGCGAGCGTGATGGGCAAGCGCATGTTCGACGCCGGCGAGCAGGCATGGCCGGAGAAGGCGCCGTTCCACACGCCGGTCTTCGTCGTGACGCACGAGAAGCGGAACCCCTGGGAGCGGCCGGGTGGAACCACCTTCCACTTCGTCGACGACGGAATCGAGTCCGCGCTCGACCAGGCCCGCGAGGCCGCCGGCGACCGCGACGTCCGCATCGCGGGTGGCGGCGCGACGATCCTGGAGTACGTGAACGCCGGCCTGATCGACGAGTTCTCGATCGCGCTGTCGCCCGTGCTGTTCGGCTCCGGGATCCGCCTGTTCGAGGGCGTGGACGCGGGCCGCGTGGCCCTGGAGCCGGTCCGCGCGGAGCCGACGCAGCGGGTGACCCACCTGACCTACGCGGTCCGTGAGCGGTAGGCGCACGGCGGAGGACACACGGCGGACGGCGGACGGCGGACGAACACCCACGCGGTCGGCACCCAGACGGTTCTCCTGCCGGGATGACCGGCCCACCTGCTGGGTGGCCGGGAAGGAGCACGCAGGATCCGGTGGCACCGGGCCCGCTCGGTGCCCATGAGGGACGACTCACCAGGCGGAACGGCCCGAAACGGGCCCCGGACCGTGAGCCGAGACAGCGACATCCCGGACGGCCGGGAAGTGTGCGGGTCGTCGCCTGTGGGGCTAGGTTCCCCTTCGTGCCGACGTCCGTCGACCGCCGCTGGTGGCGCCTCGCGTAGCGAGCGCGCGCTGCACCCTGTCCAGGCCGCCGCTTCCAGCAGCCGGCCGGGCGATGCCTCCTTCGTGACCCGCTGTGGGGAGCCGATCCGAAGGAGCTCCGTGCACGCCGATCAGGTTCCGCTCTGCGATGTGGTCATTGCGCCGGTGGTGGCCGAGGACGCCGGTGAGCTGCTGACGCTGCAGCGCGCCGCCTACGCCACCGAAGCGCGCATCTACGGCGACCCGGAACTGCCCGCGCTGACCCAGACCCTGCCCGAGCTGCAGGCCGAACTGGCCGTGGCCACCGCGTTGAAGGCCAGCGTCGGTCACCGCATCGTCGGCGCGGTCCGTGCCCACGTGGAGGGGGCGGTGCTGCACGTCGGGCGCCTGACCGTGGCTCCTGACTGGCAGGGACGCGGCATCGGCTCACGCCTGTTGACCGCGGTCGAGAACCACCACGGCGACGAGGTGGACGCCGCGGCGCTGTTCACCGGACACCTCAGCGGAGCCAACCTGGCGATGTACACCCGTCGCGGCTACTGCGAGCAGCGACGCGAGCGACTGAGCCGGGGCGTGGTGCTGGTGCACGTGACCAAGCCGCTGTCGGCGGCCGACGGGCCGGCGCGATGAGCGGCTACGACGACAGCGCTCATGATCTCCAACTGGCGTTCGACGCCTCGGAGCAGGCGGCGGAGCTCGCCCTCGCTCACTTCGAGGCTGGCGCCTCGGCGACGCTGAAGGCAGACGGCACACCGGTCACCGAGGCCGACCGGGCGGTCGAGCGCTTGCTCCGGGAGACGTTGTCGGAGGCCCGGCCCGGCGATGCGTTCCTCGGCGAGGAACTCGGTCGACTCGGTGAGTCCGATCGTGTCTGGATCCTCGACCCGATCGACGGGACCGGGTTCTTCAGTCGGGGTGATGCGAACTGGCGGATCCACATCGCTCTGGAGGTGCACGGGGTCACCGAGGTCGCGCTCGTCACCTCTCCTGCGCTGCGGCGCTGTTGGTGGGCGACCCGAGGCGGCGGCTCCTTCGAGTCGTCCTGGCCACGCGAGGAGAGCAACACGCGGCGCCTGCAGGTCAGCACGACCTCGACGCTCGCTGATGCCGTCCTCGATGCTCTGGACGACGAGTCCAGGGCTCGCCTCCCACCTGGTGCGGCTCGCGCACCGGCGAGCCCCCTGCCGCTGGTGGAGCTGGTTCGTGGTGAGCTGGATGCCTTCCTGGCAGAGCGCTACCACACGTGGGACCACGCGCCGTGGATCCTCCTCGTCGAGGAGGCCGGCGGGCGCTTCACCGATCGAACGGGTGGGCGTGCGAGCGATCAGGGCGGCGGCCTGTACTCGAACGCCATCCTGCACGGTCCGCTACTGGCCTCACTGCACTACCCGGTGGATCCTCGACCGCCGGGTCGGGATACGGATCACCGAGCGATCCACCCCCCGAGCCTGAGCGACGGCGCACACCGATCAAGGCCTGATCCCTGATCCCGGACACGCTGCGCTGCTGAGATCCAGGAGCCTTCGGCCGCCCTGCCATCGGCGGCTGCGGCGATCCGCACATCGGACCCGCTACGGCGACGTCCGGAACCTGTCGGCATCTCGGCTGCCGATGTACCGCGGGGATCCCTGCCGGATGACACCGAGGAGGTGAGTGGAAGAGCCGTCCGTGCGCCGGAAGCGGCGCCCCAGCCGGTGAGACTGCTCGTGTGCTCACCGTGCCCGAGGTGTCTGCTGCAGCCACGCGCGCGCGGGAGGGGACCGCCGGGTCGCAGTGGATCTCGTCGTTGCACATCGACCGTTGGACGAGTCCATCATGAACGCCCTCGAGGGGTTCGGCCCTGATGACGAGGACATCTGCGTCTGGCGCGACAAGACCGACACCGCTCAGCTCAACGTGACGACTGAGGTATGCGCCGAGGAGATGGCAACGGCCCTGGCCGTCGGACGCGAATTGGAGCAGGAGGTGCTGGCTCTGGTCGACATCGATGCACGTGTGGAGGGGGTTGAAGCCGAGCCTGTCCCATGGTGTGCCGCTCAGGGCGAACGTCGGCTGACGCGGTACCAGCTTCCTGGCACGCGTGCTCGCCGACCAACTCGGCGACGTCGAGCCGTACCTCAGCAAGGAGCTGACCATGCCTTTCCAGGCTCGGTCGGCAGCAGGGACCCCGTGAGGGACACGACCGGACACCAGCGCTGCCGGCACCGAGCGCATGGAGCGTGTGGAGGGTGCGCCGAGCCACGGGCAGTCCGCACACGGTCCGCAGAACGGTCGATCGGGGCCCATCACCGCCGATCCGCTCGTCAACGTCGTCCGATGACCCCGGATTCGTTCCGCTTCACCGTGTGAATCGGTGTGGAAGCGCAGTTCTGCGGCCCGTGAACTCCTGCGAGTCCACGTCCAGTACGAGGCTCAGGCGGACCCATGACGCTGGATCGCTGGTCGGGCGGTCGTTGCGGCTGGACGCGTCGAGCCGGTGGCGTGAGCCAGCGCCCAGTCCAGCGCACGGTCCGCGACCGCCTCCCATCCGGGCGCCCCGCAGGTCCAGTGGTCCCGGCCCTCGAACTCGTGGTACTCGGTGATGGCCCGGGACCGCTTGTAGTGCTTGGCGTTCGACCGGTTCACCGCCGGCGGCATGGTGTGGTCCTTCCCGCCGGCGATGAAGAGCAGGGGTGCACGGTCGGCGGAGTAGTCGACCCAGGTGTCCTGGTGGCCAGGCTTGAAGTTGGCGAGGATCCCGTACTCCCACACCCAGTAGCCGGGGGCCGGGATGGCGTAGCGGTCCCAGATGCCCTTGGACTCCTCGGCGGTGAGGGTGTTGGTGAAGGCGTTGTGGAACTCCTCGGGGGTGAACCCCACCGCCTTCCGCCGGTTGGCCGGGTTCTTCAGTACGGGGAACAGCGCCTTGGCCTGGGCCGGCGGGCTGACCCGGACGCCTTCGGTCGGGGCCGAGTTGATGGCCACACCGGCGGCGCCGAGTCCACGGGCGAGCAGCAGTTGGGTGAGAGTGCCGCCGAACGAGTGGCCGACGATGATCGGCGGACTGTCCAGGGTGCCGATCATGCCGGCCAGATGGGCAAGGGTCTCGCGGACCGTGACGCTCGCGATCCTGTCGGTGTCCTCTCGGAGGGCCTCCACCTCGATCTCGAAACCGGGATAGGCGGGGGTGTGCACGGTGAAGCCCTTGCCCTCGAGGTAGGGCACCCAGTTCTCCCAGCTGCGGGGGGTGACCCAGAGGCCGTGGATGAGCACCACGTGGTTCGGGCGAGTTCCGGTCACGGCAGGTGTGTCCTCTCGTGCGGTCCGGGGTCGATGGAGGTGAGTAGGTCCGCGTACAGCCGCCCGCGGTCGGTGCAGGGGGAGTAGGTGGCCGCTGCCCCCGTGGACCGTGTGCTCCCTCCTACGCGGTATCTGGTCATCAGGGTCGCGGTGCCTGAGGTCGCATCGCGCCCGTGGGACTCCCTGGTCATGCCTGGCCTCCTGAGCAGGAGTACCGCCCGGGGTATGGCGGAAGTGGTCACCTGGTGCCGGGCACGGCAGCCCACCGAAGCCGCCCAGGCCAGTCTCGCGGTGACGCGCTGGCATCACCGGGGTACAGGTCGACTCGTCCGCCGCCCGCTGACCGACCGGTGCTCAGGTCGGTCAGCGGGCGCCGTCACCGCTGTCGCTGGCGCAGCGAGCGGAGAGCTGCGCGGAGCTCCTCGGCGAAGAGCTGCGGTTGCTCCCACGCGGCGAAGTGGCCACCCCGGTCGACCTGGTTGTAGTAGATGAGGCCGGGGTAGGCGCGCTCGGCCCAACTGCGCGGCGCCTGGTACTGCTCACCGGGGAAGACAGTGGTGGCCACGGGGATGGTGACGCCCTTCGCGTTGAAGAACCCACCCCGGTACTCCCAGTAGAGGCGAGACGCAGAGACTCCCGTGTTTGTCAACCAGTACAGCGTGATGTTGTCCAGGACCTCGTCGCGCGTCAGTTCGCCCGTGGCGCTCGAGGCCCGGTCGAGCGCAGCCGTGACTGCGGCGGCCGGCTGCCCGTCGGCGTCGTTGTGGTCGAGGAGCCAGGCGGCCAGGCCGACAGGGGAATCCGCGATGCCGTACAAGGTCTGCGGGCGCGCCGCCATCATGCGGGCGTACTCCACCTGCTTGAACGTCCTCTCCAGCTGGGCATAGGCACGTCCCTCCTCCGCGGAGAGACCGGACGGCGCCGGTTCGCCGTGCTCCAGTGCCCTGTCGATGTCTGCCGGAACGGTGGCGGGCATGTTGGTGTGGATGGCGAGTAGTCCTGGAGGCGCCTGCAGGCCCATCTGGTCGACGACGAAGGCGCCCCAGTCGCCGCCTTGGGCGACGTAGCGGCCGTAGCCGAGGCGGTGCATCAGCTCTGCCCAGGCTCGGCCCATCCGCTCGGGCCCCCATCCGGTGCTGGTCGGCTTACCAGAGAACCCGTAGCCGGGCATGGAGGGGACGACCACGTGGAACGCGTCCGCGGCGCTGCCACCGTGCGCCGTGGGATCGGTCAGCCGGTCGATGATCTTGAGCTGCTCGATGATCGAGCCAGGCCAGCCGTGATTGACGACGATCGGCAGCGCGTCCTCGTGCGGCGAGCGAGCGTGGATGAAGTGGATGTCCAGACCGTCCAGCTCGGTGATGAAGTGCGGCAGGGTGTTCAGCCTCGTCTCGCAGCTGCGCCAGTCGTAGTCCGTCATCCAGTGGTCGGCGAGCCTCTGCATCATGGCGAGGGGCAGGCCCTGGGACTGGTCCTCGACGGTCTCCTTCTCGGGCCAGTTCGTGGCCGCGATGCGTCGACGGAGGTCTTCCAGCGCCGCATCCGGGATGTCGACGTGGAAGGGACGGATTTCGACTGGGGCCTCGAGAGTGCTGCTCATGACGGACTCCGTTCCGTTCGGGGCGGCGGTGTGCCGCGTGGTGTCGGTTCGGCGGAGGCAGAGCCGGGGTCGTCGGGCGTCGCCGGGTCGGATCAGGCGAGGCTGACGGCCGCCGAGGCCCGATCAGCTGCTGTCCACTGGTGCGGCCACTGGTGCGGCGGCGAGGAGCCGACGGGCCGAGGCTTCTTCGGACGCGGCGACGAGCACGCGAACCCCGCCCTGCAGTTGCAGCTGCGGCTCCTGGCCTCCGGCGTCGTCGGTCACCACGGCCGCTCGCAGGCCGTGAGTGCGCAGCAGCCCGACGATCAGGTCCGCCTCCACACGACTTCCCGCGACGGCCAGGAGTACGGGCGCACTGTCCACGAGTTCACCTCCCCTCACGGCGGCACGACCGTCGCACCGGGAACGCGTGCTCGCGCCCGGGAAGACCACGGGCTCTGCTCCTGGGGGTCGCGCCCCGTCGGCCCGCGTCCACGCCCTGGACCAGCCTCGCCGCGACGAGGGTGCCCGTCGTCGGCACGGCCGCGCAGACCACCGAGCACACCGAGCAGCCCGCGATCAGGACGCGGCGTCGGCCGAAGTGGTCGATCAGGGCGCCGGTGAGCAGCACCAGCGGCGCGGCGGTGTGCGCCACGTCCGACGGGTCCGCGCCACGGGCACGGATGTCAGCGGCCGGGCAGGCGCTGGGTGATCTCCTGGAGGACCCACCCGTTGCCGTCGGGGTCGCTGAACACCGCGTGGGACTGGTAGCCCTGGCCTTCGGGGTCCCGCCCCGGCTGCCGCACGCTCTCCTCTTCGGGGTGGAACCGCCCGGCCGCGCCGTGGAAGACCTCACTCACCGGGGCGCCGCGCTCGACCAGCTCGGCGCGGGCGGCCGCGATGTCGTCCGTGACGAGCAGCAGTCCCTGCTGCGATCCAGGGGTCATGGTCGTGACGCCGATGCCGAAACTGACCGAGCAGGCCGACCCGGGCGGCGTGAGCTGCACGATGCGGAGGTCTTGGCCGGCCACGATGTCGGCGTCCTCGCGCCACCCCAGGCCCTTGTAGAAGTCCTTGGTGCGGTCGACGTCGGAGACGGGCAGGATCACGACCTCGAGTCTCAGGTCCATGGTGAGACCTCCTCGGTCTGCGGACGAACCGGACCGGATGCCGGCGTGACCACCGTGCCGCGCCTCGCGGTCGCTCGCCCCAGGCAGACTCCCTGGATCCACGCCTGGTCCACCGGGGACGCCCTGGCGCGGGATGACGCCGCCGTCGGGGACTACGGCCGGTCTCCCTGGCGTGGCCGAGGCCGTGTCCGAGGGGGAGGACTCGCATGGCCCACGTGGTCGACGTGATCACGGAGACCCCCCGTGCCACGACGCTCGTGTTCGACGTGCCCGGCCGGCCCGGCCACCGGGCCGGGCAGCACGTGGACGTGCGGCTGACCGCCGCGGACGCCTACCAGGCTCAGCGCAGCTACTCGATCGCCTCGGCGCCGGACGTCGGTACGCGCGTCGAGCTCACCATCGTGCGCATCGACGACGGCGAGGTCTCCCCGTACCTGACCGGAGACCGGCATCCCGGCGACCGGATCGAACTCCGGGGCCCCATCGGCGGCTACTTCGTGTGGGGGCCGGCGCAGGGTGGTCCGCTGCTCCTCGTGGCGGCGGCTCCGGTGTCGCTCCGCTGATGGCGATGCTCCGACTGCACGCCAAGACCGGGGTCGAGGTGGGTGCGCGGCTGTTGATGTCCTCGCGCGACTGGGACGACATCATCTTCCGCGACGAACTCGAGCGACTGACCGGGCACGGCCGCGTGGTGGTGCACATGTTGACGCAGTCGCAGCCGCCGGGATGGACCGGTCATGCCCGCCGGGTCGATGCAGAGATGCTCGCCCAGGTCGGTCCCGGTCCGGCCGACCAGCCCCACGTCTACGTCTGTGGGCGGACGTCGTTCGTCGAGAGTGTCGCCGAGGCGCTCCTGCGACTCGGGCATCGGCCACAGGCCATCAGGACCGAACGCTTCGGACCGACCGGAGATCGAGATGGACGAGACGATGCTCGACGGCAACGCGGTCGCCGGCCTGCTCGGCGAGGTCTTCGCCGGCGACATGACGACGGCGATCGGCAGATGCGCGCAGTGCGGCGCCCGCGAGCCGATGGGGTCGGCGCACGCATTCCCAGGCGCCGGCATGGTGCTGCGGTGTGCGCACTGCGACCACGCCCTGGTGACGATCGTCCGGGCCGAGGCGCGCGCGTGGATCGGTTTCCCGGGGGCGGTCACGATGGAGGTCTCGGTGGGGCCGAGCTGACCCTCGCGTCGGCCTGTCACCCCACCTCCGCGGCCAGCCGGTACGCGACGTGCCCACTCCTCCGTGCACGGCGGATCCCGGTTCCCGTGAGGCGGCAGCAGGGCCGACGGCGGGCGGCGGGTCGGTGCGACCCGTGGGGAGGGAGCACGCGATGGCCATGGTCACCTTCGACGAGGCGACCCGGACCCACCCCGCGGCGACCACCCCCGCGGTCGGCCGGTCGAGCCGGGGCGGACCCATCGCGCCGCCCGTGATCGCGCCGGTCGGCTGCCCGCGGACGGCTCCGTGACCGAGAACGGGGCACCCCACGGGTTCTCCACTCCCACGAAGGGTGGGTACGGGGGGCCTCCACACACGGCTGTGGCGCCTGACCCGCAACCGTCCGCATCGAGGTCTTGACATGGCTAACGTCGTTAGCCAACGTAGGGGCTAACAACGTTAGCCGGCCCGAGGAGGAGCGTCATGGCAAAGCGACTGTTCGCCGACGTCGACATCGATGCCACACCCGAGCAGGTGTGGGAGGTGCTCACCGATCTCGCCGCGTACCCGGCGTGGAACCCGTTCATCGTGCGGGCCGAGGGGGTCGTGGAGCCGGGCCGTCGGCTGACCGTGACCATGCAGCCGGTCGGCGGCCGGGCGACGACCCTGCGCCCCCGGCTCGTCGACGTGGACGCGCCCCGGCGGCTGCGGTGGCGCGGCACGTTGGGGATCCGCGGACTGATGGATGCCGACCACACCTTCAGCCTCGAGCCGCAGGGGAGCGGCACCCGGCTGGTCCAGCAGGAGGACTTCCGAGGCGCGCTCGTCCCGTTCCTCGCCGCGTCGCTGGACCGGAAGACGCTGCCTGCGTTCGTGGCGATGAACGAGGCGCTCAAGAGCCGGGCGGAGCACACGGCGTCGCGCATCCGTGGCTGACCCGCTCTCGGTCCGCGCGCGCGAGATCGTGGCCGTCGCACGCGGCGTCCTGGAGCGGGAGGGGCCGGACGCGCTGACCATGCGCCGGATCGCCGAGGTCCTGGGGATCCGGGCCCCGTCCCTGTACAAGCACCTACCCGGCAAGGAGGCGCTGGAGGTCGCCATCGTCATCTCGGGCTTCGAGGAGGCCGCCGCCGCGTTCGAGGCGGCCACCGACGGAGCGCCGGAGCCCCTGGCGGCCTTCGTCGGGGCCTATCGCGCCTTCGCTCACGGACACCCGCACCTGTACCGGCTGATGACCGACCGACCCCTGCCCCGCGCGGACCTGCCTCCGGGGCTGGAGGAGCGCACCGCCGCGCCGCTGCAGCGGGCCACGGGCAGCCCCGCCCGGGCCCGCGCGGCGTGGGCCTTCATCCACGGCATGGTCCTGCTCGAGCTGACGGACCGTCTCCCGAAGGACGGGATGACCGAGCAGGCCTGGCAAGCCGGTATCGCGGCCATGCAGCGCCAGGAGTGACCCGGCCGACCTGAGCGGTGCGGGGATTGCGTGCCCCGTTCGGACCGGCCCCGGGGGTCCGGCAGTCGTCCTCCCCGGCGTCCCAGCCGTGCACTCGAGCACGCACCGCAGACGCGGTCGGCGACAGCAGGACAGGAGTCATCATGCGAGACGTGAAGCGGCGATCCGTACTGCAGGCGAGTGCCTGCACAGCCGCGGCCGCGGTTGCGGGGAACGCCTTCGTCGGCAAGCCGGCGATGGACTGGTTCCGAGGCCTCACCGCTCCGCGCCGGCAGTTGCCGCTGCCCGCCTTCCTCGTCGTCGGTGGGCTCTACTACGGGATCATCGGCTACGTGCTCGCGCGGAGCATCGACCGCCGCGACGCCAGGAGCACCGCGTGGAGCCTGGCGGTCGTCGTCGGCAACGAGGCCTGGAACGGGGCCTTCTTCGGCCGTCGGAGCACTCGTGCCGGCTTCGTCGGCCTGTGCGCCTTCGTCGTCCCCCTGGTGGCGCTCCAGCGATCGGTGGCGGGGGACGCGCGCTCGCGTCACGCCTTGGCCCCGTACACGGCCTACGTCCTCGTGTACGACCTGCCGTGGACCTACCGGCTGTGGCGGCTGAACCCGACCCGCGGGCGGATGCGCCTCCCCGCAACCGGCGACTGACGAGCCGGCGCCGTCCGGCCGTCACCAGCTCTGATCGTCCCGCTACGACGTCCGATCCGACCGCGGGACGGACACCGGCGGTGGCGGTCATCGGGTGTGTGCGCTTTGTCCGGCCCGTCCTCCTGGCCACGAGCGGTTCCCCTCGGGAGCGGCCGCGGAGCCCGCGTGCGACCGGAACTCCCAGGTCGCGGACGTGAAGTGCTTGACACCGACCCGTGGGCCGGGCTGTCCTCCCAGCCGACCCGTGCCTCTGCCCCGGCCGGTCAGTCAGGAGGGGCCATGTTCGAACGACTCGGCCGGCTGGTGTACCGACGGCGGCGGTGGGTGGTGGCGCTCTCCCTGGTGCTCGTCGTCCTCGCCGGGGTCTGGGGTTCGGGTGTCTTCGGGCAGATGACCGGCGGGGGCTTCGACGACCCCGGCAGCGAGAGCTCGCGGGCCGCCCGGGAGGCCGAGCGCCAACTGGGCCGCAGTGCCGCGGACGTCGTCGTCCTGTACTCCAGCAACGGCCTGACGGTCGACGACCTCCGCTACGCCGAGGCGGTCACCTCCACCCTGGACGCCCTGCCGCAGGGCGACGTGCTCCGGACCGTGTCCTTCTTCGACACCCCGGCCCCCTCGCTCGTCAGCGAGGACCGGCGCAGCACGTACGCCGTGCTCACCCTGCGCGGCGACGAGGACGAGCGGGAGGACGTCCTCGACGCCATCGAGGACGACCTGGCCGCACCCGGGCTGACGGCGCGGCTCGGCGGGGACGTGACCCTCAACCGGGACATGAACGAGCAGGTCAGCGAGGATCTCACGCTGGCCGAGAGCATCTCCCTGCCGGTCCTCGCGGTGCTGCTCCTGGTGATCTTCGGCAGCGTCGCGGCGGCGAGCCTGCCCCTGGCCATCGGCGTGACCGCGATCCTCGGCTCGTTCGCCGCCCTGCGTGCGTTCGCCCTGGTCACCGACGTCTCGATCTTCGCGGTCAACGTGGTGACCGTCCTGGGCCTCGGGCTGGCCATCGACTACGGGCTCTTCGTGGTCAGCCGGTTCCGCGAGGAGGTCCGCGGGCAGCGCAGCGTCGAGGACGCCCTGGCCCGGACCCTCGCGACGGCGGGACGCACGGTCGCCGTCTCCGGTGTCACCGTGGCCATCTCGCTGGCGGGGCTGCTCCTCTTCCCGCAGGTCTTCCTCCGCTCGATGGGCTTCGGCGGGATGAGCGCCGTCCTCGTCGCGATGCTGGCCGCCCTCACCCTGCTCCCCGCGCTGCTGGGGATGCTGGGGCCCCGGGTGGACGCACTCTCGCTGCGGCGCCTGCTGCGCCGGCGGGGCCGTCGGCCGGCCCACGCCGCCCACCGCGACGGGGCCTGGTACCGGATCGCGCACGCCGTGATGCGTCGTCCCGTCGTCTGTGCCGTTGCGGTGACCGCGCTCCTCGTGACGCTCGCGCTGCCGTTCACGCGGGCGGAGTTCGGCGGCATCGACGTACGCGCCATGCCGGAGGGAGCGGAGAGCCGCGTGGTCGCGGAGACGATCGCGCGCGACTTCCCCCCGAGTCCGGCCGGGCCGGTCGAGGCGATCGTCGCCCTGCCCGGCGCGGCCGACTCACCGCAGGGCGGGGCGGCGCTGCAGTCATACGTCACCGCGGTCGGCGCCGTTCCCGGCGTGGACGGCGCCACGGTCGTCGACGCGGCCGGGAGCACGGCACGGGTCGCCATCGCCTCCGGCGTCGACCCGGTGGGGCCCGAGGGCAGGCAGCTGGTGGCCGCGGTCCGGTCCGTGTCCCCTCCCGACGGCGCCGAGGTCCTGGTCGGCGGACCGAGCGCTCTCTACGCCGACCTGCTCGACAGTCTCGGCTCGCTGCTGCCGTGGATGGCCGTGCTCGTGGCCGTCACGCTGTTCGTGCTGCTGTTCCTGGCCTTCGGCTCGGTCGTGGTGCCGGTCAAGGCCATGGCGGTGAACGTGCTGTCGCTGGGCGCCTCGTTCGGTGCGCTGGTGTGGATCTTCCAGGACGGGCACCTGTCGGGGGTCCTGGGCTTCACGCCGACCGGCTTCCTGGAGGCCACGTCCCCGATCCTGGTGCTGGCCATCGTCTTCGGGCTGTCCATGGACTACGAGGTCTTCCTCATGTCCCGGATCCGCGAGCAGTACGACCTCACCGGCGACAACACCGCGGCCGTGGCGACCGGGCTGCAGCGCACCGGCGGGATCATCACCAGCGCGGCGCTGCTGCTCGTCGTGGTGATCGGTGCCTTCGCGACCTCCGGCGTCGTCCTGATCAAGATGGTCGGGATCGCGATGCTCATCGCCATCGTCGTCGACGCGACGGTCGTGCGGACGGTGCTCGTGCCGGCGACCATGCGGCTGCTCGGCCGGGCCAACTGGTGGGCGCCCGGGCCGCTGGGCCGGCTCTACGCCCGCTACGGCATCCGCGAGTCCGAGGAGGAGCGGGCGCCCCGACCGGAGCGGCTGGTCAGCGCCTAGCCGACGTGCCCGGTAGCACCCCCTGGTCTCCCGGCCGGGAGTGCCCCACGCTGGTCACCTCCCGGCGTCGCTCCCGTCGGAACGCGGCGTCGGCGGGTCGTCCGCACGCCGCCCGGCTGCGGGCGAGGACGACGGGAGGCCGCGACCACGCCCTCGTCCAGGGCGAGCGACGCAGACGGGAGGGGGCGCGATGAGGACGAGCCGGCTGGTGCTGACCGGCGCCGCGGTCGGCACGATCGTGGGCACGGCACGCGCGGACCTGAACGCCACCCACGTGTTCAACCCCGACTGGCCCCCACACGCCCGTTTCCACGGCGCTGCCGGCTGGGGCACCGTCGCGGGCGCTCAACTGGTCGCACTCTGGCTGCTGTGGCGACCGGCGTCCTCCACCGCCGAGCAGGACCTGGCGGCCAGGACCGCCGCGCTGCTGCCGACGGTCGCGTGGGCGCCGTTCTTCGCCGCGCTGGCCACGCCCGGCACCGCGGTCGAGGACGAGCCCGGGCACCTGCCGCGCGTGGCCGGCGTGCCGCTCAACCTCGTCCCCGCGACCCTCGTGCCGGCCGTGGCGGCCCTCGGCTACCTGCTGCACCGCCGCGGCCTGTAGCCCACGCGGGCCGGAGGGAGCTCATCTCCCGCCGTGCAGATCGAGGTCTCGCAGGAGGTGGGTCCGGAGGTCGATCGGTGCTTCACTGGCTGGGACGCCGTGGCGCGAGCGGATCCTGGGCTCGTCGGCGGCGGCGCCGCGCTGATCGGTCAGTAGTCGAGTCCCACGGGCGAGGAGCCGCAGATGGGCACGCTCACCGTTTCGCCGTCATCCCGTGCCACCCGGGTCGCCGGACCGCTGATGCGGCTGTGCGTGGCCGGGGACATCGGTGTCGAGCGCCGAGAGATCGAGTGCGAGCCGGTGGCCGACCCGGCTCCGGCCCCGCAGCACCCGGCGCCGACCGTGCCGGCCCAGCCCGCTCCCGCGTGACCTCACCTCCTGGCCTCCCGGAGGGGCCTCCGGCGCTGGTGGCCGGAGAGGTGCAGGGGTACCGGCGGTTCCGCCTGACCGAGGACGGGCTGTGCCCACCGGTGCACTTCGGCACCGGGCCCTGGAGCGGGCCGATCGAGCAGGCCCGGTGTGCGGTCGACGAGGCGCACGTGCCGCCGCAGTGGGGCTGTGGCTGCGGACTGTACGGCTGGTACCACCCCAGCTACACCGGCCTGGGGACCGGCTGGGGGAACGTGACGGCGGTCATCGCCGCCCGTGGCCGCGTCATCCTCGGCGATTCGGGCTTCCGGGCCGCGGCGGCGCGCATCGTGGCGGTCAGCCTCCCTCGCCGCATCGGTCCTCGCCGGCGGAGCCGGTGGGAGCGGGTGCTCGCCGAGCGGTATCCCGAGGTGTCCGTCCACCGGTCCCGGCGGCGCATGATCCGCCGGCACCCTCCCGAGGACCTCTCCGGACTGGGCATCGCGGTCGGTCCCAGCCCGGCCGTGCGCTACCGCTGGAGCGCCCTGGTGCTGTGGCTGTGCGGCGTCGTCGCCCTGTGCTCGGTGGCGGTGGTCCCGCGTGCGGCACTCACCCGGATGGGTCCGGCGGAGTGGCTCGGCGTCCTCGCCTGCTTCCTCGTGTGGCAGGCGGCCCTCGTCTGGCTCGTCTGCCGAGCCTCCCCGCCACCCACAGGCCTCACCCGGCAGGAGCCCCCCGCAGCCCGATGACGCCGGGGTGATCGGTGCCCGGCACGGCCAGGATGTCGACGGACTGTGGGCGCCGATCCCACGCCCGGTGCGGGTGAGCACACCGCTCACCCGCACCGGCGTGGACGGCGGCCGCGACCTGCAGTACGGCTACGCCGTGGTCATGGCCGTCTGTTGGGGCGGTTGCCCGACTTGGCGGGTGGGATCAGCGGGTCCGGCAGGGGAGCGTCCGTCCCGAGCGCCCCGCCCGCGCCCGACGCCGGCGGGGGCGGCGTGACGGGGACGTCGACCCCCTCGACGGTGACCCCCTCGACGGTGACCGTCTCGACGCCGACCGTCGCGGCGCTGGTGCCCTGAGGGCCGGATGCACGCCCCGACAGCTTGTCGATGCTGCCCTGCAACGGAGCCGGAGCAACGGTCCTGGCCTGCTCCAGGGCCTGCTGGACCTCCGGTCGCTCCACGAGGCCGGCCGCGGCCTGCTTGATCTGCTCGTACCGGGCTCGCCCGGCGCGCGCCCCGAGCACGTACCCGACCCCCAGGCCGAGCCCCAACGACAGCTTGCCCATGACTTGCCTCCAGTCGTCCTTCGCTCGTCGGTCACCGGTCTCGGCAACCACTCCAGGCACCGCCTCGGCTGCCGCGCCCGTCGGGAGCACGGCACGAAGCCCCGTCCGGCACGGACAGCGCCCGCGGCGACACGCGAGGCTGCCGTTCCCTCCCCAGCCGCGCCCCGATCGAGCGTCGTGCCGTTGCTCCTGTCGTGGGCGGCCAGGGTGCCCCGTCGCCCGCAGCTACCCAGCAGGTGGCGTGCCAACCCGCGCTGCCGGTCGGGCACCGGCACCAACCCGGCTACTCAGGGCACCTGCGGAGCCCGGTGACGACGTCCCGTCCGGACCGGTCGGTCGGGCCCTCGGTGCACCTGTCCGGACTCCGGACTCCCGGAAGGGTCCAGGCCGCAGCTCGCTCCAGCGGGTTGCGCGCGGGGCTGCAGGGGGCGCGGCGCCAGGCCGATCCGGTCCGGCTCCTCGCTCGATCGTCCGGAGGCCGGTGCGCGGCGCTCTCGTCACCCGTCGGACCGCGCAGCGGTGGCGACGGGTGCGGCCGTCGAGGCGGCCGTCAGTTGCCTGGGCAGTTCCACCCTCGTCGTGATGCGCAGCTTCTGGAAGACGTGCGTCAGGTGGGTCTCGACCGTGCGCCGGGTGACGTAGAGCTGCTGGGCGATCTCGCGGTTGCCCTCCCCGCGGGCGGCGAGCGCGGCGACCCGGTGCTCGGCGGGGGTGAGTGACTCGATGCCGCTGACGGCGCTCCGGCGCGGCCGGGCGCCGCAGGCGCACAGCTCCTCGCGGCTCCGGCGGGCCAGCCGCTGCATGCCACCACGGGTGGCCAGGTCGAGCGCGCGGCGCAGCGCCTCGCTCGCCGCCTCCCGGTGGTTGGCCCGGCGCAGAGCAGCGCCGAGGTCGACCAGCGCCCGGACGTGTTCGAGCTGCGCAGGCGAGCCGGCGAGCACGGCGACGGCCCGCTCGAGGAGGTCGACGGTCTCGTCGCGTTCGGCGTTACGGGCCACCGCGCGCAGGCCCGCGCCGTACGGACCGGGCAGCGTGAGCCGCTCGGCGAGGTCGAGGTGCTCGGTGGCGAGCTGGCGCCCGGACGCCCGGTCGCCGAGGGCGGCCAGTGCCTCCGCGTCGACGACCCGCCAGGCCGCGACGCCCGGGTGGACGACCCCCACCTCCGCCCAGCGGTCCCCGGCCGCCTGAGCATCGACGTGCGCATCGACGGGACGCCCCTGGGCGAGCCGCAAGCGGGCTCGGCTCTCCAGCAGCAGGGGACTCGCCAGAGCGCCGGGTGGCGGGTCGCCCTGCTGGCCGGCCGCGGCGAGTGCGGCGTCGGCGTCGGCCGGCGCGCCCAGCTCGGTCAGCGCGTCGACCAGGGGGAACAGCGACCAGTTCAGGGCGGGCGGGGGACTGGCTGCCAGCTTCACGTCGAACGACAGGCGGGCGTCGGCCTCCGCGTCGCGGACCCGTCCCGCCTGCACCAGTGCGATCGCACGCAGGAAACAGCCGTGCGCGAGCGCGATCGACCAACCCCGCGGCCGTGCCATGTCGATCAGGGCCCCGCACAGCTCCTGGGCGGCGTCGAGATCACCGCAGGCGACGAGCATGAACTTCACGGAGCTCCCGAGGATCGAGTCCGGCTCGTCGAGACTGCCGTCGCGCAGGGCTGGGTCCAGCTCCGCCCGGACCTCGGCTACGGGCCGCCCGTCGAACACGGCTCGCCAGGCGACGTGGACCCGCCACAGCCCCGACGTCCGCGTGGCCACGGGGACCCGGCTCAGGCGGTCCCGCGCCTCGGGGATCGTCGAGGCGTGCAGCCACGCGTTACCGATCAGCTCCGACTCGAGTCGAGCCAGCAGGGCGGGGGACGTACCCCCCGACTGTTGCAGGCCGCTACGGCAGACGCGGATGGCGGCGTCGAAGTGCCCGGCGAGGCCCAGGGCGCGTGCCCCGGACAGGGCGATGCGGGCGCGCTGGTCCGGCGAGGCGGCGAGGGCGACGGCGTCGCACAGCAGGTCGGGGGCCTCCGGCTGCAGGTGGGCCGCGAGCGCCAGCCCGAGCTCGCTGCGCAGGTCCGCCTCCTCAGCGGGATGCGCGGGGGGCTCGACCAGCGCACGGCGGAGGAAGGTCGCGGCGCTCTCCGGCGCCCCGCGGGCGCCGGCGTGTCTCGCGGCGACTCGCAGGAGCTCGACGGTGGCGGGATCGCCGAACGGCTCGGTGCGCAGCAGGTGCAGCGCCACGAGCTCCGGATCCGATCGCTCGCGCTCCAACAGCTGCGCGGCACGGCTGTGCCGGAGTGCCCGCTCACCCGGCGGCAGGGCGTTGTAGAGGGCGCCCATGACGAGAGGGTGCACGAACGCGTACCGGCCGCTGTCGGCCTCGACCAGCCCGGCGGACCGCAGTGCGTCGGCCAGCCGCAGGGCCTCCGGCGGCGCGAGCCCGGCCAGTGCCCCGGCGTGCCGCAGCGGGGCCTCGCGGCCGAGGACGGCGAAGGCGGTCGCCAGGTCGCTCGCGCCGTCCGGCAACCGCGAGAGCTGCTGCCGGACGCTGCGCGCGACCTGTCCCGGCCCGAACGCGGGCAGCGTCGCCGCGACCTCGTCGGTCGGTTCGAGTCCCTCGGCGAGCAGGTGGTCGACGAGCGCGTGGAGCAGGAAGGGGTTGCCGGAGGTGACGGCGTGGCAGGCGCGGGCGAAGGACGCGCCGGCGACCGGCAGCCGGTCCCGCACGAGGGACTCCACCGCCCCCGGCCCCAGTGGGCGGGGACGGACCGGCGGCCCGGCCACGGCGAGGAGCAGCTCGGTGAGCTCGTCGGTCTCGGACGGCCCCTCCCCGGTCCGGACCGCGCACACGATGGCGACGGGCAGGTCGGGGAGCTGGCGGGTCAGCTGCACCAGCCAGCGCAGCGACGGCCGGTCCGCCCACTGGACGTCGTCGACGACCAGCACCGTCGGCGACCGTTCCGCCAGGCCGGACACCAACCAGCTCAGGCCGTGCGCCGCGGCGTGCATGGCATCCCCGACCGGCGCGGGTGTGTCCAGGTCGGGCTCGAGGGCACGCTGGGCCAGGCCGGCCGCGCCGACCGCCAGCTCGTCCCACTCGGGACCGCGCACGACGGGGGCGAGCAGCTGACGGGCGATCCCCCAGCCCGCACTCTGTTCCAAGGGGCCGCCGCGGGCGCGCAGCACCCGGAACCCCCAACCCTCGGCCAGCCGAGCCGCGTACCCGAGCAGGGTGGACTTCCCGATGCCGGCCGGCCCGTCGACGAGCACCGTGCAGCCCACCCCGGTCCGCACCTGGGCGAGCTGCCGCTCGAGCGCACTCGTCTCCGCCTCGCGGTCCAGCAAGGCGTGCGCCATGTCGCCGAGTCTGTTCTCGCGCGGCGTCCTGCACCACGGACCGACGTCCCAAAGCTCGTGGTCGGCTCCACGATCTGACGGCGGCTGTCCTGCGCCACGCTCCTCCCAGTCCTTCGAGGCAGGGAGCCGGCGATGAGCACCACCACCGAGGGTGTCGAGCACCAGGTCGACTACGCGCTCCAGCGGACCCCGCTCGAGTACGAGCGGCTACGGGCCCAGGCCCTCGTCTGGGAGCCCGCGACCGTGCGGGTGCTCGACCGGATCGACCTCGCGCCGGGCGCCACGTGCCTGGACGCCGGCTGCGGGCCCGGTGAGACGATGCGGCTGCTGGCGCGTCGTGTCGGCCCGGACGGCGCCGTCACCGGTATCGACGTCGACGCCGCCCTCGGCACGCTGGCCGAGACGGCGCTGCACGAGTCCGGTCACCGGCAGTGCCGCGTCCGGGCCGTCGAGCTCACCGGTGACGCGCCGGTCCCGGGAGCGCCCTACGACCTCGTCTTCGCGCGACTGCTCCTCTTCCACCTGCCGCAGCGGGTCCCCGTCCTGAGCCGGCTGTGGGACGCCGTCGCGCCCGGCGGACACCTCGTCGTGCAGGACTACGACCTGCACGCCTTGGACGTGGTGCCGTCGCTGGCCAGCGTGGACGAGGTCGTACGGGTGGTCGTCGACACCTTCGGCGCCCTCGGCTGCGACATCCGCGCGGGCGCCCGGCTGCCGGGCATGTTCGCCCAGGCCGGCGCCGGCGAACCGGACGGCACCGACGTGACCGGCCGCGTGGAACCGCTGGCGAAGGGGCACCGGATCCTCGAACAGACGTTCCGCAGCGTGCTACCTGCCGCGATCGCCCACGACGTCACCGATCCGAAGCACGCCGACGCAGTGCTCGCCGCGCTCCGCCGGGACGCCGCGCGCCTCCCCGACACCTCCATGGTCTGGCCACTGATGGTCGGTGCCTGGAAGCAGAAGCGGCGCGGATCCCAGCTCGCGAACTCCTGACGGCACCACCGCGAGCGGTCGCCCCGCCACGCCGACGTCGGCCAGGACCGGGCGTCGTCTCCCCAGGGGATCCCGTCCGCAGGACGCGACCCGGACCTCGACAGGAAGGTGGGCGCACCATGTGGCGCCGACACGCCCCCGACCCGTCCGCGAGCGGGCCCGCCCCCGTCCTGGACGTCCACCGCATCCGGCAGCACTTCGACTTCCCGGCGGCCGGCCGGGTGGTCACCAACAACGCCGCGAGCACCCAGCCCCCGCGGGAGCTGCTCGAGCTCTACCGCTCCCTGTCGCCGTGGTACGAGAACGTGCACCGCGGCCAGTCGTCGGCCTCGCAGCACATGACCGGGCTGTTCGAGGAGTCCTACGACACCATCGCGACCTGGCTCAACGCGCGGAGCCGGCGCAGCATCGTCACCTACCGCAACACCACCGAGGCGATCAACGCCGTCATGTACTCGCTGCTCAGCGAGTTCCGCGACGGCGACAACGTCGTCACCACGACGATGGAGCACAACTCGAACTTCGTGCCCTGGTACGCGCTGAGCCGGGAGATCCTGCCGCGCTTCGGCCGCCGGGTGGACCACCGCCTCGCCCGCTTCGACCCCGTCACCGGCGAGCTCGACCTGGAGCACCTCGCCCAGCTCGTCGACGCCCGCACGAAGCTCGTGTGCGTCTCCGGGGCCTCGAACTTCCTCGGCACGAAACCGCCGCTGCGCCGCATCCGGGCCATCGCCGACGACAGCGGGTACCCACGCCCAGACGGCGACAGCGGGTCGTTGCTGCTGGTCGACGCCGCGCAGCTGGTGCCGAGCAGCAGCGTCGACGTCCAGGCCCTCGACGTCGACTACCTGGCCTTCTCCTTCCACAAGCTCCTGGCCCCGTTCGGCATCGGCGTGCTCTACGCCAAGGAGCACCTGCTCGAGCAGGCCCTGCCGTTCCTGTACGGCGGCGACATGATCGCCGAGGGCCAGGTCGCGCCGGACCGCGTCAGCTACAACGCCCTGCCGTGGAAGTACGCCGCCGGGACGCCGAACATCCTCGGCGTCATCGCGTCCGCCCAGGCGTTGCGGCTCCTGCTCGACCTGGTCGCCGGGGGCCGTCCCCGGTGGTTCGGGACCGCGGAGCCCCTCGCGCGGGACGTGGTGGTCTCCTCGATGGACCTCGTCGCTCGGCACACCACCGCCGTGACCGAGCAGGCGATGCGCTCGGCCCAGGACGTCGCCGGGCTCACGGTGTACGGACCGCCCCCGGGCGCACCGCGCTCACCCCTGGTGGCCTTCACCGTCGAGGGGATGGACCCGCTGCGCATCGCGGAGGGGCTGAACGAGCTCGGCGTGGAGTCCCGGGCCGGCTGCCACTGCGCCACGCTCGCGCACCGGGACCTCGGCCTGGTGCCCTCGGGCAGCTGTCGGCTGAGCTTCGCCCTGTACAGCAGCCCGGACGACGTCGACAGCGCCATGGAGGCCCTGCGGCGCGTCACCGCGCCGGCCCGGATCGGCCGCGTCGGACTGCGCGCAGCAGGGCGGCCCTACCCGTGACCCGGGAGCGAGGCGCCGTGCCCGGCTCGATCGGCGAGCACGCCCTGCAGGAGCGGTACGGCACCGTCTCCCGCGCCCGCGGCTTCTACGACCACCAGGTGCTGGACCACCTCAACGACCGCATGCAGGCGTTCGTGGCCCGCGCGGAGATGGTCTTCGTCGCCACCGCCGACGCCTCGGGCGAGGCCGACTGCTCCTTCCGCGCCGGGGAGCCCGGGTTCGTCTGCGTGCTCGGCGAGCGGACGCTCCTCTATCCCGAGTACCGGGGGAACGGCGTGATGGGCAGCCTCGGCAACATCACCGAGAACGGCCACGTCGGCCTGCTGTTCATCGACTTCTGCGGTGACGCGATCGGCCTGCACGTCAACGGCCGGGCCACGCTGACGGAGAACGCCGAGCTGCTGGCCCGTGCCGACCTCCCCGCCGGCGTCCTCGCCGGCCTGCGGCAGCAGGGCGGTCGCCGGCCGGAGTGCTGGGTGGGCGTGGACGTCGTCGAGGCCTACATCCACTGCTCCAAGCACATCCCGCAACTGGTGGAGCGTGCCGCGGTCCCCCGCGCATGGGGCACCGACGACGTGGTCCGCAAGGGCGGGGACCACTTCCGCGCCAAGCACTCGTCCCGTCCGTGGGTGGACGGCGGCGCCGACGTCCGCGCGTGCTCAGGCCCCGCGTGACGACGTCCCGCTCCGGCGGGTGACCGGCTCGGATCGCCGCTGCGGGCTCAGCGTCTCGAGGGCGGCGTCCAGCTCGGCCACGGGCCGTCCCGGCGGCAGCACCACGACGGGGAGCTCGGCGCCGGCGGCGTACCAGGCGTCGAGCCCCGCCGCGGCGGCGTCCGCGTCGCCCCAGAGCAGGAGCTCGTCGAGCAGCACCTCCGCGCCCGCCGGGACCTCGCGGCCGGCCGGGTCCGCCGCCAGCACCGCGTCGACGGCGCCGCCCAGGCCCTGCCGGCGCATCGTGCGCGGGTAGAGCGGACCCATCCCCGTCAGGTAGGTCGACAGCCACCAGGCCGCCGTCGCCCGCGCCGTCGCCGGGTCCTCCGCCACGGCCACCGGGATGCCGGGACCGACCACCGGCACCGGCCGGTCGGCCTCCATGGCACCCTCGCTGAGCAGCTTCACGCCGTCCGCGAGTCCCGACCGGGGGAGCAGGAACGGGTACCAGGCGTCGGCGAGGGCCCCCGCCAGCCGCACGGCGGCCGGACCCAGCGCCGCCAGGTGCACCGGGATCTGCGGCCGAGGAGGGACGGCCAGCCGCAGCGGCCGCTGCCCACCCGCGCGACGGCGTCATCCGGTCGCCGGCCAGCAGAGCGCGCACCTGCCGGGTCACCGCCTCCAGGCGCGCGACCGGGGTGGTGAAGGGCTCGTCGTGCAGGCCCTCGGCCAGCTGCGGCGAGCCGGCGCCCAGCCCGAGCACGAACCGGCCGCCGGACACCACGTCGAGGGACTGGGCCAGCATCGCCACGTGCGCGGGGCTGCGCCCCCAGACGTTGAGGACGCCGGTGCCGATGCGGATCCGCCGGGTCCGCGCGGCGATCACGCCGAGCAGCACCGG
Source organism: Geodermatophilus maliterrae (assembly GCF_041018925.1). NCBI lineage: Bacteria > Bacillati > Actinomycetota > Actinomycetes > Geodermatophilales > Geodermatophilaceae > Geodermatophilus > Geodermatophilus maliterrae. The sequence continues at coordinate 15,571 of NZ_JBFNXQ010000031.1, read as the reverse complement.
CGCGTCGTGACCCCAGCCCTCGGCCAGCAGGAACGCCTCGTAACCGAGGGCCTCGGCCCGGTCGGCGAGGTGCAGGACGACGTCGGGGCGCGTCTCCATCGGTGTGATCCCGACGGCCAGGCGCCGGGGGACTGCGGTCGTGGTCATGGTGCTGCCTCCCGGCTCCCGATCACCGTGGTGCTCGGTCAGAGGTCGCCCGTTCGCATCTGGTCCCCGTCGACGGGCCGCCACTAGGGTCGGCCGCGCCCGTTGCAATCCGCTTGCAGGCGAGGCAGGGATGACAGGTGCACCGCACGCGCGGGTCCGCGTCCTGGGGCCGCTGCAGGTCGACGACGGCGACGGGCCCGTCCCCGTCGGCGGCCACAAGCCGCGCACCCTGCTCACCGCCCTGCTCGTGGCGCGCGGCGAGGTGGTGTCGGCCGACCGGCTGGTCGCCGCGCTGTGGGGGGACGCCCCGCCCGCCGGGGCGCTGGCCGCGCTGCGGGCCTACGTCTCCCGGCTGCGCGGGGTGCTCGGACCCGCCGCGCCCATCCACCACCGCCCGCCCGGCTACTGCCTGTCCCTCGACGCCGCGACGCTGGACGCCGCGGAGTTCGAGCAGCGGGTCCGGACCGCCCGGGCGGCCGCGACCGCGGGGGACCACGCGCGGGCGCTGGCCGACCTCGACGCCGCGCTCGGCCTCTGGCGGGGGGATGCGCTCGCCGAGTTCGCCGACGAGGACTTCGCGGCGGCCGAGGCCGCCCGGCTGACCGAACTGCGCATGAGCGCCACCGCCGACCGCGCCGACGTGCTGGTGGAGCTGGGCCGGGCGGCCGAGGCGGTGCCCGAGCTCGAGGCGCTGGTGCGCCGGCACCCGTCGTGGGAGCGGCCCGCGGTCACGCTGATGCGGGCCCGGTACGCGACCGGACACCAGGCCGAGGCGCTCGCCGCCTTCCACGAGCTGCGGGCCCGGCTCGGCGAGGAGCTGGGGGTCGAGCCGGCCGCGCCCGCGCAGGCGCTGTACCGGCGGATCCTCGCCCACGACCCCGCCCTGGCCGCCACGCCGCCTCCCGGGAACCTCCCGCGGCGGGCGAGCAGGTTCGTCGGCCGCGACCGGGAGGTCGAGCGGGTGACGGCAGCCCTGCGCGCCGGCCCGCTGGTGACGCTGACCGGTGTCGGAGGCACGGGGAAGTCCCGGCTCGCGGTGGAAGTCGCGGCCCGGGACCGGGGGCGCTTCGACGACGGCGTGTGGCTCTGCGAGCTCGCCGCCCTGCCCGACGGGACCCCGGTCGGCGACGCGGTCTCCGCGGCCCTCGGCATCCGGCAGCGGTCCGGCCTGTCGATCGAGCAGACGGTCCTGGACTACCTCCGCGACCGCTCGCTGCTGCTCCTCGTGGACAACTGCGAGCACGTGCTGGAGCACGCGGCCCGGCTCGTCGGCGAGGTCGTGCAGCGGTGCCCCCGGGTGGTGGTCCTCGCGACCAGCCGCGAGCCGCTCGGCGTGGAGGGTGAACAGGTGTGGCCGGTGCCGCCCCTGCCGCTCGAGGACGCCACCGCGCTGTTCGTCCAGCGGGCCCGCGCGGCGACGGCGGACTTCCGCCTCGACCCCGCCGCCGCGGACGCCGTGGCCACCATCTGCGGCCGGCTCGACGGCCTGCCGCTGGGCATCGAGCTGGCCGCGGCCCGCATGCGCGTCATGAGCCCGGTCGAGGTCGCCCGCCGGCTCGAGGACACCCCGCTGCTCGGCGGCGGGCGCGGGCCGGTCGCGCGGCACCAGAGCCTCGTGGCCGCCATCGAGTGGTCCTACCGGCTGCTGCCCGAGCCCGAGCAGCGGCTGTTCCGCGGCATGTCGGTGTTCGCCGGAGGGGCCGACCTGCGGGCGGTGCACCGCGTCGCCGACCCGCAGGCGACCGAGGACGACGTCCTCGACCGGCTCACCCGGCTCGTCGACCGCTCGATGGTGGTGGCCGCGAGCGGGGTGCACAGCCGCTACCGGCTGCTGGAGACCCTGCGCGCCTACGGCCGGTCGCGCACCGAGGCCGCCGGTGAGGACACCGCGCTGGCCCGGCGGCACGTCGGGTACCACGTCGAGTTCGCCGAGCGGGCCGGCCGGGGACTGCAGGGGCCCGACGAGCGGGCGTGGGCGGCGGAGGCCCTCGGCGTCTACGACGACCTGCGGGCGGCCTTCACCCGGGCCGCTGCCGACCGCGGCCGGGACCTGGCCGTGCGGCTGGTGGCGGCCGTGCCCGAGCTGGTGCACCTGCGCGTCGGCTACGAGGCCCACGCCTGGGCCGAGCAGCTGCTGCACGTGGTGGACCCCGACCACCCGCTGTACCCGGCCGCCGTCGGCGCCGCCGCCCGCGGCGCGTGGAACCGGGGTGACTTCACCCAGGCGACGGCGACGGCGCGGCTGGCGGGGGGCCGGCGGCCACTGCCCGGCACCGCGCGGATCGCCTACCCGGGCGACGTCCTCGCCGACGTGGCGCTCTACGACGGCGACGTCGACACCGCGCTCGGGCACTACACGGCCGAGGCGGCGCGGGCCCGTGCCGACGGCGACCGGATCCGGCTGGTCTGGACGCTCTACTACGTCGCGGTGTGCCAGGCGGTCCGCCGCCGGCCGGAGCGCGGCCTCCCCGCCGCGCGGGAGAGCCTCGACGTCGCGGAGGCGACTGCCAACCCGACGGCGCAGTCGATGGCCCGCTACGCGCTCGGGCTGGTGCTCAAGAAGTCCGACCCCGACCGCGCCCTGGCGCTGTTCGACGAGGCGGAGGAGCTGGCCGCCGCCGTGCGCAACTTCTGGTGGCAGGGCATCGCGATGATGGAGGCGGCGGCCACCCGGGCGGTGCACGGCGACCCGGTCGTGGCCGCACGCGCGCTGGTCGCCGTCCTCGCCCACTGGGACCGGGTCGGCGACGCCACGCAGCAGTGGCTCAACCTGCGCTACGTGGCCCGGCTCCTGCAGCGGGTGGCGGCGACGGCGGACGCCGCCGTCCTGCACGGCCACCTCGTGGCGGCCGGCAAGCCCTCACCGCTCGGACCGGCGCCGGACGCGCCGCGGGGCGACCCCCGGGCGGCCGAGGCCGCGGCGGTCGCGCACGCCCGCGCGGCGCTGGGCCGCATTGTGTCCGGGCACCTCGTGACCGGCACTGCATGAGCCTGCATCCGCGTTGCAGACGGTCTGCAACGCCCCGGGGCCACCGTCGTCGCGCTGCGGGACGACCCGCACGACGACGAGGAGCAGACACATGACAGACACCGTCGACGCGACCGCCGCGGATCGCGCACTGAAGGCCAGGCACCGCGCGATGTGGGGGCTCGGGGACTACCCGGCCGTGGCGAGGGACCTGATCCCCGAGCTGGGGCGTGTCCTGGTCGCCGCGGCCGGGGTGCGCCGCGGCGAGCGCGTCCTGGACGTCGCGGCGGGCACCGGGAACGCCGCCGTCCCCGCCGCGCTGACCGGCGCCGAGGTCGTGGCCTCCGACCTCACCCCGGAGCTGTTCCCGGCCGGCCGCGAGTTCGCGGCACGCGCGGGCGCGGAGCTCGCGTGGGAGGAGGCCGACGCCGAGGCGCTGCCCTACGCGGACGCGAGCTTCGACGTCGTCCTGTCCTGCGTCGGGGTGATGTTCGCGCCGCACCACCAGCAGGCCGCCGACGAGCTGGTGCGGGTGTGCCGCCCGGGCGGGCGGATCGGCCTCGTCAGCTGGACGCCGGAGGGGTTCGTCGGCGAGATGTTCCGGACGATGAAGCCCTACGCGCCCCCGCCGCCGCCCGGCGCGCAGCCGCCGCCGCTGTGGGGCGACGAGCAGCACGTGCGCGGGCTGTTCGGCGACCGGGTCACCGACGTCGTCGCGCGGCGGCGGACCGTGACGACGAGCGGCTGGGAGACGCCGGAGGCGTGGCGGGACTACTGGAAGTCCGTCTACGGGCCGACGATCGCCACCTACCGCAACATCGCCGACGACCCCGAGCGGGTGGCGGCGCTCGACCGCGACCTGGCCGCGCTCGCCGCGCGGTACGACCGTGGCGCCGGAGGGACCGTCCTGGACTGGGAGTACCTGGTCCTGACCGCGCGCCGCGCCTGAGGGGCGCGCACCCACCCGCGGGCCGGCGCCGGGGAACCGGTGCCGGCCCGCTGACCGAGGCCGGGCGCACCGTGCACGAACCGGCCGGCGGCCGTGTGGCAGCACCCGTATCTGAGAGCCCCGACCCGCCTCTGCTGGGTGGGACTCCCCATGGCCGATCCGTCGGTGGGGGCTCCCGAACCCGACGTGACCACGTACGCGCCTGTGACCTCGTCGTCGCCGGGGCCGTGCGGCTACGAGGCACCGGATCGAGGTCCGAGGACGACGGAGGGGGGACGTCATGACGACGCTCGAACAGGCGACGACCCGAGGGCGGTTGAGCCTGTTCATGTCGTACGCCCGGGCGGATCTCGAGGCTGTGCGCATGGTCCAGGAAGGCATCGAGACCCTGCGCCACCAGGTCTGGATCGATCGCAGGCTCGATGGGGGTCAGGACTGGTGGGACGAGATCCTGGCACGCATCCGCGCATGCGACGCCATGATCATCGCGGTCTCCCCGACGCTGCTCGAGTCGGACGCGGCGGCGAAGGAACGGACCTACGCTCGGCAGCTGGGTAAGCCACTGTTGCCCGTCCTGGTCGCTCCGGTCATCACCGACCTCCTGCCACCGGATCTGGCCTCCCTCCAACTCGTCGACTACACCCAGGTCACACAGCTCAACGCGTTCCAGCTCGCTGCGGCCCTCTCCCGGCTCAGGCCGCCTCCTCCGCTGCCCCAGCCCTTACCGCCCGCGCCAGTGGTCCCGGTGTCGTACCTGACGGGTCTGGCGGACCAGGTGCGGGCGCCGACTCTGTCGCTGGAGGACCAGCTCTCGCTGGTGGCCGTGCTGCGGGTCTCCCTCCGACGTCCGCGCGAGCACGATGCCGCCCTCGAGTTGCTGCGCACCCTGCACCGCCGACGTGACCTCTACTACGCGACCTGGCACGAACTGGGGAAGCTGCTGCAGAGCGAGCAGGAGCGCGTCAGCGGAGAGACCCCCGTCGCAGGTCCTCCGCGCGAGGCGGTGACCACGCCGCCCGGGTGGTACCCGGATCCTTCGCGCCGCCACCAGTTCCGCTGGTTCGACGGCGACTGGACCCACTACGCGTCCGACTACGGCTCAGTCGTCGAGGACCCCGACTTCTGAGCCCGCGATCGACGCCGCACACCTGAGATCACCACCGCACAGATGAGGAGACAAGGTGAACATGCAGACGCCTCCACAGCCCAACGGCGGCAGCGGCACCCAACAGGGACGCCGCTATCCTCCGCCGCCCCCTCCCGGCCCGTCCGGGCCGTACGGGCAGCCGAGCGGGCCCTCGGTGTACGGCTATCCGCCGTCGACCGCTGCACCTGCCAAGCCCTCCGCCTACTGGCCCCTCTCCATCGTCGCGGTCCTCTGCTCCCTCGTGATCGGTGGCATCGGCCTGTACTTCTCGGCGCAGGTGTCGACCCGTTGGGACAACGGGGACGTCCAGGGCGCGAAGAAGGCGTCGACCACGGCGTTGGTCCTGGACGTCGTGGGCATCGTCATCGGCCTGATCGTGATCCTCGCGGCGGTCTCCGCGAGCGAGAGCACCGTCTACTACTACTGAGTCGCCCCACTGGTCCGGCACACCGGACCGCGCCGGCCTCGCCCGACGACGGGTACCCCCGCTGCCCGCGGCCGCGGGGGTCCCTGTCGATGGACGGGTGCGCCCCGGGACCCTCCGACGGCGTTCACAGCGGGACGCACGGGTTGCCGAGGTCGACGTGCGCCCGGACGTGCTCGGGCTGCGCGGGCGAGCCCGCGACGGCACTGGGCCGCCCGGAGGCGGGCCTGACTCTCCAGCAGCAGGGACTCGTCGAAGCGCTCGGTGTGGGCCATCCTGCTGACCGGCCTCGGTGAGGGCGGCGTCCGCATCGGCCCGTGCCGGATGCCCGGCGCAGGTCTGCTCTCGACTGTGAAGGAGTGCACGACGTGGTCGATCTCCTCGTCCGGCGGGACGACCTGCGGGTCGTCCGCGTCGACGCCGGTGAGCCGGCGCGGACCGACGTGGCCGCGGGCACGGTGCAGTTCGCCGTCGAGCGCTTCGGTCTCACCGCCAACAACCTGACCTACGCCGTCCTGGGCGACCGGTGGCGCTACTGGGACCACTTCCCGGGGCCGGACGGCTGGGGTCGGGTCCCCGCCTGGGGCTTCGGCCGGGTGGCGGCCTCCGGTGTCGACGGCGTCGCCGTGGGGGACCGCTTCTTCGGGTTCTGGCCGATGTCGAGCCGGGTCACCCTGGAGGTGGCCGCGGACGGGGGTGGCGTCGTCGACCGCTCGGCCGCCCGTGCATCCCTGCCGGCGGTCTACACCCGCTACCTGCGCGCCCGGCCGGAGACCGGCTTCCCGCCCGAGCACGACGACGCCGCGGCGGTCCTGCGGCCGCTGTTCCTGACCGGGTGGCTGCTGGCCGACCAGCTCGCTGCGCGCGACTGGCACGGCGCCGGGGCGGTGGTGCTGACCTCGGCGTCGAGCCGGACCGCCTGGTGCACCGCGACGGCGATCCGGGCGCGCGACGACGCACCGGCGGTCATCGGGCTGACGTCGGCCGGGCGGGTGGACGACACCGCGGGGCTCGGCCTCTACGACCAGGTGCTGGCCTACGACGACGTCGGCGCGCTGCCGGTCGACCGCGGCGTCGTCCTGGTCGACGTCGCCGGTGACGCCGCGGTCCGCGCGGCCGTGCACGAGCGCACGCAGGACGTGCTGCGGGTCTCGGTCGTGGTCGGTGCGACGCACTGGACGCGGGCCGGCGACAGCAGCGGGCTGCCGGGTCCGGCGCCGGTGGTGTTCTCCGCACCGGACGCGGCCGCGGAGGGGGCTGCCACGTCGGGTGCGGCGGCGTTCGCCCGCCGGCTCGGGGCGGCGTGGGCGGCGTTCGTCACCGACCGGGTGCCCGGGCTGCTCCGGTTCGAGCACGTGACCGGCGCCGACGCCCTGGCCGGGGCCTGGTCGGCGCTGCTGGACGGGGACGTCGACCCGCGCCGGGGACTGGTGGTCAGCCTGTAGGCGCCGTCAGCCGGAGGTCGCGGCGGACTGCTCGAGCCAGCGGCGCCGGGCGTCCTCCAGGGCCGCGACGGCCTGCGCCTTGCGCTCCCAGCCGCGGGTCTCGGCGGACTTGTCCGGCGACAGCGCCTCGTAGATCTCGAAGAAGTGCCAGATCTCGGCGATCTGGTGCATGGGCACGTCTTCCAGTTCCTGCAGGTGCAGCTGCCGCGGGTCGGTCGCCGGCACGCACAGCAGCTTGGCGTCGGGGCCCCGCGTGTCCTCGACCCAGAACACGGCGATGACCCGGGCGCGGACCATGCAGCCGGGGAAGGTGGGCTCGGCGAGGAGCAGCAGCGCGTCGATCGGGTCGCCGTCCTCGGCCAGGGTGTCGGGGACGAACCCGTAGTCGCCGGGGTAGCCGGTGGCGGTGAAGAGCATCCGGTCCAGCCGGATGCGGCCGAGCCGCTGGTCGTACTCGTACCTGTTCCGCGACCCCTTGGGGACCTCGACGATCACGTCGACCAGCACGGACGCCTCCTCACGCGGCCGGCCCCCGGTGCGACGGCGTCCGTCGCGGTCGGGTCGGCGCCAGCCGACCCTGACCGAGCACCCGCCACGCGTCAACTCGGGTGCCAGCATGGCGACGTCGGCCACGGCGCTCGCAAGCACGCGAGCGCATCCGGCGACGGAGGGAGTGGGCATGGTGCTGGAGCTGCGGCGGCCGATCGTGCAGGCGCCGATGGCGGGGGGCCCGTCGACACCCGAGCTCGCCGCGGCGGTCTCCGAGGCGGGCGGGCTCGGGTTCCTCGCCGCCGGCTACCGGACGCCGTCCGCGGTGGCCGACGAGATCGGCACGCTCCGGGCGCTGACCGGCGAGCGGTTCGGCGTCAACGTCTTCGTCCCCGGACCGCCCGGGGACGCCGACGCCGTGCGCCGGTACGCGCGGGAGCTGCGGGCCGACGCCGGGCGGTGGGGCGTCGACCTGGGGGAGCCGAGGACCGACGACGACGCCTGGGAGGCGAAGGTCGACCTGCTCGTCGAGGAGCGGGTGCCGGTCGTGTCGTTCACCTTCGGCCTGCCGCGTCCCGACATGGTCGCCGCGCTGCACCACGCCGGCGCCACGGTGCTGGTCACCGTCACGACGCCGCAGGAGGCGGTCGCCGCCCGCGACGTCGGCGCGGACGCGCTCACCGTGCAGGGCGTCGAGGCGGGCGGGCACCGGGGCGACTTCCTCGACCAGGACGGCGCCGGCGAGTACGGCCTGCTGACGCTGCTGCGCCTGGTCGCCCGGGCCGTGGACCTACCGCTGGTCGCCGCGGGCGGGCTCGTGGACGGCCCCTCGGTGGCCGCCGTGCACGTCGCCGGCGCGGAGGCGGCGCAGCTGGGCACGGCGTTCTTGCGCTGCCCCGAGGCGGGCACCAGCCCGGTCCACCGGGAGGCGCTCACGACGTACGACCGGACGGCGCTGACCCGGGCCTTCAGCGGCCGGCGTGCCCGCGGGCTGGTCAACCGGTTCCTCGCCGAGCACTCCGCCACCGCTCCGGCGGCCTACCCGCAGGTGCACCACCTGACGACGCCGCTGCGTGCCGCCGCCCGCAAGGCCGGGGACCCGGACGTGATCAACCTGTGGGCCGGTCAGGGCCATCCCCTCGTCGAGGCCCTGCCCGCCGGCGAGCTGGTCCGCCGTCTCGCGGACGACGCGCAGGCGGCCCTCACCAGCCGGGCGAGGTGACCGGCGGGTCGCACCGACGCGGCTCCCGAGCCGTCCCGCCGGTCGCCGCGCGGCGGGACCGGACCTCAGGTGCCGCAGAAGGTCGTGTAGGAGCCGAACGTCTCCGGGGCCGGGGCGGCGTAGCGCTCCAGGCCCGGCCGCTCGTCGAACGGCCTCGTCACGGCCTCGAGCAGCTGCTGCACCGGCCCCAGGTCGCCGTCCGTCGCGGCCTCCAGTGCCTCCTCGACGAGGTGGTTGCGCGGGGTGTACACGGGGTTGACCCGGTCCATCGCGTCGGCGTCCGGCGCCAGCGCCCGCCAGCGCTCGAGCCAGCCGTCGATGCCCGCGAGGTCCAGGAACAGCTCGCGCGTCGGCTCGACCGCACCGCGCGCCGCACCGGACAGTCCCCGGTGGAACGACGTCATGTCGACGCGGTCGGCGGTGAGCAGCTTCAGCAGGTCGTCGAGCAGCGACGACGCCACCTCGTCGTCCAGACCCTCAGGCAGGCCCAGCTTCCGCCGCATGCCGGCCGACCAGGCCGCGTTGTACGCCGGACGGAACCCGCCCAGCGCCCCGACCGCCAGGCCGATCGCCTGCTCCTGCTCGTCGGCGAGCAGCGGCAGCAGCGCCTCGGCGAACCGCGCGAGGTTCCACTCCATCACGATCGGCTGGTTGCCGTAGGCGTAGCGCCCACCGTGGTCGATGGAGCTGTACACCGTCGCCGGGTCGAACGCGTCGAGGAAGGCGCACGGCCCGTAGTCGATGGTCTCGCCGGAGATCGTCGTGTTGTCGGTGTTCATCACCCCGTGCACGAACCCGACGAGCATCCACCGCGCCACCAGTGACGCCTGCGCCGCGATCACCGACTCGAACAGCGCCAGGTACCGGTTGTCTGCGTCGGCGGCACCGGGGTGGTGCCGGGCGATGGCGACGTCGGCCAGCCGCCGCAGCAGGTCGACGTCGTCGGTCACCCGCGCGTACTGGAAGCTCCCCACCCGCAGGTGGCTGCTCGCCACCCGCGCCAGGACGGCGCCCGGCAGCAGTGTCTTGCGGCGGACCGTCCGGCCCGTCGCGACGACGGCGAGCGACCGCGTCGTCGGGAGGCCGAGGGCGTGCATCGCCTCGCTGACCACGTACTCGCGCAGCATCGGGCCCACCGCGGCCAGGCCGTCGGCGCCGCCGCGCGCGAACGGCGTCCGCCCGGAGCCCTTGAGGTGCAGGTCGCGCAGCCTGCCCTCGGCGTCGGTCAGCTCGCCCAGCAGCAGCGCGCGCCCGTCGCCGAGCCGCGGCACGAAGCCGCCGAACTGGTGCCCGGCGTAGGCCTGCGCCACCGGCGCGGCATCGTCGGGCACGAGCGTGCCGCTCAGCAGGCCGACCCCCTCGGCGCTGCGGAGCCACTCGGGGTCCAGCCCGAGCTCGGTGGCCAGCGGCTCGTTGAGCACGAGCAGCCGCGGCTCGGGAGCGTCGGCCGCCTGCCACGGCACCGCCATCTCCGGCAGCTCCCGCGCGAAGCGGCTCTCGAGGCGGACGTGGGTGGCCGGGGCGACGCTCACCCTCCCGACGGTACGTCGCCGTCCGCTGCCCGGCGGGTCGGACGACGAACTGCGCGCTTGCGAGGCCTGACCAGGGGTAACGCCGGTCACGTCCAGCGCCAGCGTCCTGCAACGGAGGAGGAACAGTGACCACGAAGGTCGAGAAGTCGATCCAGGTCGACGTACCGGTGACCACGGCCTACAACCAGTGGACCCAGTTCGAGGACTTCCCCCACTTCATGGGCGGGGTCAAGGAGGTCCGCCAGCTCACGGACAACCGGTTGCACTGGGTCGCCGAGATCGCGGGCGTCCGGCGCGAGTGGGAGGCCGCCGTCCTCGAGCAGGTGCCCGACCGGAAGGTCGCCTGGGCCGCCACGGGCGGCGCGACCAACGCGGGCGCGGTCCGGTTCGAGCCCGCCGGGCCGACGTCGACGATCGTGCACCTGGAGCTCGAGTACGAGCCCGAGGGCCTCGTGGAGCAGGTCGGCGACAAGCTCGGCATCGTCGAGCGGCAGGTGAGGTCCGACCTCGAGCGGTTCAAGAGCCTCATCGAGGACCAGGGCTACGCCAGCGGTGCGTGGCGCGGCTCGGTCAACGAGCACCTCGACGTCGGTACGCCCACCACGGGGGACGCCTACGGCTCGCACGGCGACAGCGGCAAGGCCGGCGTCTCGGGCAAGGCCGTCGCCGCCGGCGTGGCGGCGGTGGCCGGTGTCGCTGCCGCGGCCGCGGCAGTGGCCACGTCGTCGGGCGGTAACGAGGAGGCGCAGCCGGTCGAGCAGCCGGCGCGGCCGGAGGGCGTCGTCCAGTCGCAGGAGGTGACCGTCGTCGACCAGCCGCCGCCGGACGCGGTCGTGCGCGACGACGTGCTCGTCCCGGAGTCCGACCCCGAGGGCTACACCGGCACCAGCTCGACCGAGGGCGTCGAGCGGGGCGTGCGCCCGGACGGCGACGACCCGATGATCGGCGGCGGCAGCCGCTGATCCAGGCGGTCGGTGGAGGAGCCGACGTCTCCTCCACCGACCGCCGGGCGGGGCGCCTCCCGCGAGGCTCCGCGGTGCCTATCGTGGGGAGCGGGGAGGCGCCATGACGGCCGACATCAGCCTCGAGGACCGCTTCACGGTGCCGGGCCGGTACTGGCACCGGCTCGACGACGGTCGGGTGCAGTGCGACGTCTGTCCGCGGGAGTGCCGGCTGCACGAGGGGCAGCGAGGGCTCTGCTTCGTGCGCGGCCGCGTGGACGACCAGGTGGTGCTGACGTCCTACGGGCGGTCGAGCGGGTTCTGCGTGGACCCGATCGAGAAGAAGCCGCTCAACCACTTCCTGCCGGGCAGTGCGGTGCTGTCGTTCGGGACCGCCGGCTGCAACCTGTCCTGCCGGTTCTGCCAGAACTGGGACATCTCCAAGTCGCGCGAGATCGACCGGCTCTCCGACTCGGCCGGCCCCGACGACATCGCCGAGGCCGCCGAGCGACTGGGGTGCCGGAGCGTCGCGATGACCTACAACGACCCGACGGTCTTCCTGGAGTACGCGGTGGACGTCGCCGACGCCTGCCGGGCCCGGGGGATCAAGGCCGTGCTGGTCACCGCCGGTCACGTGAACGACGACGCGCGGCGGGAGCTGTACGCCCACGTCGACGCCGCGAACGTCGACCTCAAGGCCTTCACCGACGACTTCTACCGGCGGGTCGCGGCCGCCCGTCTCCAGCCGGTGCTCGACACCCTGGTGCACCTGCGGCACGAGACCGACGTGTGGTTCGAGATCACCACCCTGCTCATCCCGGGGTACAACGACTCCGACGCCGAGATCGACGCCGAGTGCGCCTGGATCGCCGACGAGCTGGGGACCGACGTCCCGCTGCACTTCACCGCGTTCCACCCGGACTTCAAGATGCGCGACGTCCCACCGACGCCGCCCGCGACGCTGACCCGCGCCCGCGGGATCGCCCAGCGCCACGGGCTGCGGTTCGTCTACACCGGCAACGTCCACGACGCCGAGGGCGGCCGCACCAGCTGCCCCGGCTGCGGCGAGGTGGTCGTGGAGCGGGACTGGTACGTCATCGGGCGCTACCGGCTCACCGACGACGGGCGCTGTGCTGCGTGCGGCACCGCCGTCCCGGGTCGCTACGACGGACCCGTCGGCAGGTGGGGAGCGCGGCGGCTCCCGGTGCACCTGGCCACGAGCTGACCCCTGCGGGACGAGGGTCGTCCCCACGACGGCGTTCCCCGTGCGGGGCTACGCTCGCCGCCACCCTGCGCGAGGAGAGCGGCCATGGACGCCGGCGTCGACACCCTGCAGAAGGCGCTGCAGATCAACCTCGACCCCCGCTGGTACGGCACGATCGCCGAGATCGGCGCCGGCCAGGAGGTCGCCCGGTGGTTCTTCCGGGCGGGCGGCGCGGCGGGCACGGTGGCGAAGACGATGTCGGCCTACGACATGGCGGTCAGCGACGCCGTCTACGGCAAGGCCGACCGCTACGTCTCCAAGGGCCGCCTGCAGGCGATGCTCGACCACGAGTTCCAGCTGAACGTCGACCGGCTGGGTGACCAGCGCGGCGACGAGACGGCCTTCTTCGCCTTCGCCGACACCGTGGTGGCGCGCAGCTACCGCGGCGGGAACGAGTGCCACGGCTGGATGGGCGTGGAGTTCCAGTCCCACCCGCGTGACGAGCCCAGCCAGGTCGTCGTCCACGTGCGGATGCTCGACGACGAGGCCCCGCAGCAGCAGGAGGCGCTGGGGATCGTGGGCGTGAACCTGCTGCACGCCGCCTTCTTCCACCACCACGAGCCGGAACGCCTGGTGGAGAGCCTGCTCGACCAGCTGACGACCGGCCGCATCGAGATCGACATGATCGAGCTGAAGGGGATCGAGTTCCGGGCGGTCGACAACCGGGTCATGGCACTCAAGCTCGTGCAGCTGGGGCTGAGCGGTGCGGCGATGTTCGGGCCCGACCGGCAGGTCCTGCAGCCGAGTGAGGTGCTGCGCAAGAAGGCGATCCTGGTCGAGCGCGGCAGCTTCCGCCCGCCCACGGTCGTCAACATCGACATGCTCGAGGCCGCGCGGGCGGAGTTCCAGGCCGATCCCGCCGTCGCCGACCGCGAGGTCCTGTCGCTCACCGAGCTGACCATGGCGAACCTGCGCGCCGGTGGTGACGTCGTCGACCGCAGGGACTTCCTCGCCCGGGTGGACCTGCTGGCCGCGTGCGGGATGACGGTGCTCATCTCCGACTACGTGGCCTACCACCGGCTCGCGGCCTACCTCGCCTGGCGGACCGACGGCCGGATCGGGATGGTCATGGGCGTCCCGAGCCTGCTCGAGCTGTTCGACGAGGCCAGCCACGCCGATCTGCCCGGCGGGATCCTCGAGAGCTTCGGCCGTCTGTTCAAGAACGACCTCAGGCTCTTCGTCTACCCGATGCTGCGCGACGGCGAGGTCACCACGGTCGAGACCGTCGCGGTCGACGAGGAGCTGCAGCCGCTCTACGACTACCTGGCGCGACGCGGCAGCTTCGTGCACCTGGACCAGTACAAGCCCGACTACCTGCCCATCCTCAGCCGGGACGTCCTCAAGCGGATCCCCACGGACGACGAGACGTGGGAGTCGATGGTGCCGCCCGAGGTCGCTGAGCTGATCAAGAAGCGCGGCTTCTTCGGCTACCGGCGCGACCGCTGAGGGGTCCGCGCGACCGCCCGGCCTCGCGGTGGCGGATCCCCGCACCCTGCGGCAGCGTCGGGCGTGCCCGCGCGTCGTCCCGCGGACGGGGCGCGCCGTGACCGCCGAGGACAGGAGCACCGTCGTGGAGTACCGCACCCTCGGCCGCAGCGGCTGCTCGGTCTCGTCCCTGTGCCTGGGCACGATGACCTTCGGCGCCGAGACCGACGAGGCGGGGGCGCACGAGCAGCTCGACGTCTTCGTGGAGGCCGGCGGCACGCTGGTCGACACCGCCGACGTCTACTCGGCCGGGGCGTCGGAGGAGATCGTCGGGCGGTGGCTCGCCGCGCGCCCGGCCGACGTCCGCGACCGCGTCGTCCTCGCCACCAAGGGCCGGATGCCGATGGCCGCCGAGCCCAACGGCGTCGGCAACTCGCGCCGCCACCTGCGCCGGGCGCTCGACGACTCGCTGCGCCGGCTCGGCGTCGAGCACGTCGACCTCTACCAGCTGCACGCCTGGGACCCGCACACCCCGCTGGAGGAGACCCTGGGCTTCCTCGACGACGCCGTGCACGCCGGGAAGATCGCCTACCCGGGCCTGTCGAACTTCACCGGCTGGCAGGTGCAGAAGGCGATCGACCTCGCCGAGCGCCGGCACTGGGCCGTACCGGTCACGCTGCAGCCGTCGTACAGCCTGCTCGTGCGCCAGATCGAGTACGAGATCGTGCCGGCCTGCCTGGAGAACGGGCTCGGGGTGCTGCCGTGGGGGCCCCTCGGCGGGGGCTGGCTGTCGGGCAAGTACACCCGTGACCAGCGGCCGGAGGGCGCCACCCGGCTCGGCGAGGACCCCGACCGGGGCATGGAGGCCTACGACCGGGTCGGCGCGAAGGAGCGGACCTGGGACGTGCTGGAGGCGGTGCAGGACGTCGCCGAGGCGCGCGGGGCGTCGATGGCGCAGGTGGCGCTCGCCTGGCTGGCCGCCCGGCCGGCGGTGACGTCGGTGATCCTGGGCGCCCGGACGACGGAGCAGCTGCGCGACGACATGGGCGCGGCCGACCTCGTGCTGGACGGCGAGGAGACCGCCCGGCTCGACGCGGTCAGCGACCCGGGCGCGGCCGACTACCCCTACGGCGAGGTGGGCGCCGAGCAGCGCAGCCGCGACCTGTCCGGGGCCTGACGACGGAGCGGCCGGGTCCGTCCCGGACCCGGCCGCCCTGCCCTCGTGGTGCGGCTACGCCCGGCCGGTGGCCCGCTGGGTGGCCTTGCCGACCGCCTGCACGATCTGCTCGTACCGCGGCCGCCCGGCCTGCGCGCCGAGGACGTAGCCGGTGCCCATGCCCAGGCCCAGGGAGGTGAGCCGGGCAGCACGCTTGGCGCGCTTCTCGACCCGGTGCGCGGTCTTGGCGACCGCCCCGGGGACCTTCTCGACCCTGCGCTCGGCCCGCATCGCCGCCCGCAGGCCCGTCTGCCCGAGCTCGGCACCGGCCTCGGCCGCCCTGGACACCGCGGTGGCCGCGAGCACGGCGCCGGCGTCGACGGCCCTGCGCGCGGCCTCCACACCGGCGTTCGTCCCGTGCTGCAGCGCCGAACCGGTCGCCACCAGCAGGGGACCGGCTGC
>NZ_JBFNXQ010000030.1:0-49937 GCF_041018925.1 Geodermatophilus maliterrae | reverse complement strand
CGTGGATGGAACCCGGACGGCTGTGTCCGCAGAACAGCAGCCGCCCCGCAGGGTCGGTGATCACCAGCGCCTTCACCGTGTTGGCCCGGGCCTTGCCCGAGACGAATCGCTGCCGACCGGCTTTGTGGGCCGCCGGGCGGCGCACCCGGACCTCGGTGGCATCCAGCAGGCCGAACTGCCCGCTGGCACCCAGATGGGCGACCACATCGGCCAGGGTGCGCAGCCGGAGCCCGCCTTCGACGGTGCAGCCGCGTTCGGCCAGCAGCGGGCGCAGCTCTCCGATCGCCCGGGTGATCGTCGACCGGGACACACCGAACTAGCAGGCCAGCACGTCATGGGTGACCCCGTGGCGCAGGTGCACCAGGGTGGCCAGCAGCCGGTCGAGGAACACCAGCCGGTACCGGCACCGGCGCCGACCGCCCGCCGCCGAGGCCGATCGGCCAGCCGCGCGTCCTGACGGGCCTGCCAGCGCGGTCCCAGCTCGGCGACCAGCTCGGCCAGGACGTCTCGAGACAGTCCGGTCACTCGGCGATCGGCGACAGCGGCGGCACGGGGAAGAGTGCTCGACACATCTCCACCCTGCTCGTCCTGCACACAGCACGGTCAAGTCGTCGGGCTAACCGTGCACGAGGTCGTAAGGGACACCACGGCGCGCTTGGTCGGCCTAGCTTGACCATCTGGCGTCTCAGCCACCTGACAGTGAGTAGCGTCCGGTTCGTGGCCGCTCAGAAGGACCCTGCGTGGCTGACGACCTTGCACCTCGTCCTGACTGTCGTGACGGTCGCACTCGCCGTGCCCGCAGCCATGGATGGCAACTGGACCCTCGCGCTCGGCGCATTCGTAACGTTGATCGTCCTGGACTTGTTGACCATCGTCGTAGTGAAGCGAGGGCAGCGACGCCGCCGCTCACGTCAGGGCGCAGGTGATGCGTCCTAGCTGTCGTGACCGAAGAGGTTGTTTACGCGGCGAGTCGGCTGATCGGCGGGTGACCTCCGAGGGCGGAGTGGCTGCGGGCAGTGTTGTAGTGGGTCAGCCAGCCGTCCAGGGCGGCGGTGCGCTTGTCGTTGCAGCTCCAGGCGGTGGCGTAGGCCCATTCGGTCTGCAGGGTGCGGTTGAACCGCTCGGCCTTGCCGTTGGTCCACGGACGGCCGGGCTTGATGAACCGGCGGGCGATGCCCAGCCGGGCACACGCGGCGCTCCAGGCCCGGCCGACGCGGTAGCTCTTGGCGTTATCGGTCAGCACCCGGGCAACGGCCACGCCGCGGGCGGCGAACCAGGCCACCGCACGAGTCAGAAAGCCGGCGCAGGTGCCGGTGCGCTCGTCGGGCAGCACCTCGGCGTAGGCCAGCCGGGTGTGATCGTCGATGGCGACGTGCACGTAGTCCCAGCCGTTGCCGCGCCCGCGCACCTCCTCCGAGCGGCCGTGCACCCGCCAGCCACCACCGTCGGGCACCCGGCCCAGCTTCTTGACGTCGACGTGCAGCAGATCACCGGGCTGCTCGCGCTCGTAGCGGACCTCGCTGTGCCGCCGGCCGCGCAGCAGCTGCCCGGTGAGCCGGTCGACCTCGGCCAGCCGCGGCACTGCGGCCCGGGCGAGCACCGCGCCGATGGTGGAGGCCGCGATGCCCAGGATCGCGGCCAGCCGGACCGGCCCGGCATGGTGCGCGCGCCGTGCGGCGATGATCTCGGCGACTCGCTCGGCCGTGGTCGCACGCGGTATGCGATGCGGCCGCGAGGACCGGTCGGCCAGCCCGGCCTGGCCCTCGGCGCGCCACCGGCGCACCCACTTGTAGACCGTCTGCCGGCTCACGCCCAGTTGCTTGGCCACCTCACCGGGCCGATGCCCGGCCAGGACACGGTCGACGATCAGCCTGCGGGCATAGACGGTCGTGCGGGCGTTAACGTGGGCCACAGAGACCTCCGGTTGGCAACGGCGACGTCAAGCACCGCCACTCCTTCCGGAGGTCTCCTTCGTGATCAAGCCACCACGCCGGATGTCAACAACGTCCCTGGTCGCGACACCTAGCGCGTCGACGCGGAACGGCTGTCTCTGAGCGGCCCACTATGGGACACCTGTTATCGGGCTGCGCTCCAGATGGCCAAGTCGCCGCCCGGCCTGCAGACGACCTTCTCGCCATCACGGCCGTCGTAGGACCACGACTCGTAGTCCGGGTCGCTCCCGCACCAGATGGTCACGCCGCCCATAGTGATCGTCAGCGTCCCGCTGGGGTCTATGTCGGCTGCAGTCACTTCTCCGTTGAGCAGCGGCAGGAGCAGGCCTACCCCGCTGAGGCTGTATGGCTGAACGGGAGCGTCATCGCCGGTTGAGACGCCGATCGTCGACCAGAGGGAGACGGTCGCATGAGAGAAGCGGAGCTGGAGATCGCCCGCGCCTACGCAGAGCTGGTCGAAGAATTGTCCGAGAAGCTCCTGGGCGAGTGCAGTGGCGTGCGCGGCATCGTCCATGGGCATCGTCGGACGCTAGCGCCACGTGCCGGCGGTGTCTCAGAGCGGCCCACCTAGGGACAGCGCCCTAGGCTGACGGTGATCAGGAACGGTGGGGACGTTCGCTGAGGCATCCGCGGCCACCATGGATGCGCTTACAAAGCAGGAGTTGGCTCAGGGCGGGGGTTTGCTGCCGGTGCCACTGGTGCGGAGGCCGCCCCATCCGCCGTGGTGGGCCGCGTGGACGTCGCGATGTGCAGGGCCAGTCCCAGGACGACCAGCACCGCAAGCGCAGGCAGCCGCTCGTCGGTCACGGAGTCGTTCTGCTGCTCGGCTATGACGGTCAACAGGTCCTTCGCCACCCACCCGTTGACCACCTGCTGCTGTGGCGCACCTTCAGTGCGCGCCTCGTTGGGTCCGTAATCGGCCAACGCGCTCGCGATGTCCGAGGATCGATCGCTGGACTCGTCAGGTGCCATCGCGAACCATATGACGACGGCGGCAAGCGCCAGCACGATGGCGCCAACTCGATGGACAAGGGGCACAGTGGCTCCTCATGAACGGGGCGCACTTTCGGCGCCCGATGCGTTACGTGGTCGTTCCGGTTATCGGCCGCCTCGCCCCGCACTCGCGTCGAGGACGCATCAGATCGGTGACCGTGGTCCGACCTCCGCGCGTCCTGGAGTCAGAGACCTCGACGGTCGGGAGCAAGGGCCGAGGAATCGCTCCACACTGAGCCGGGACCGGTGTCCTCAAGCAGCCCACTTGAGGACAGGTCAAGGGGCACTCGAGCGATCCGGCTGGACGCTCCTCAACGGGTCCGCACCTCTTGTAATGTTCAGTGACGCTGTGGCTGCCCACGCCGATCGCGGTCGTTTTCGGGCGCGCACGTGGCTGCGTTCGCTGCGTTGAAGATGTTCTCGAATGGGCGGATACGCAAGGCTGCTCCGCAGGAGCGGCGTTTACGCAGTCGGCGAGCCGGGGGTGCGCCATGCCGCGGGTGGCGATTGTGACCGGTGGAGCTTCCGGAATCGGACGCGCTCTGAGTGCGTCGTTGGTGCGGCGCGGGGATCAGGTCATCATTGCCGACGTCGAGGGCGCCGCCGCGGTCCAGGTCGCGGAGCAACTCACCGCCGTAGGTCCGGGGGCGGCATCTGCGGCGGCTGTAGACGTGCGGGACGCGGAGGCGGTCTCCGCGTTGGTGACAGACACCGCAGCGCGGCATGGCCACCTGGATCTGATGTTCAACAACGCCGGCCTGGGCATCGGCGGACCGGTCGAGGAGCTGACCCCAGCGCACTGGGACCGGGCCATCGACGTCAACCTGCGCGGCGTGGTCCACGGCGTGCACGCCGCCTATCCGGTGATGCTGCGGCAGGGGTCCGGGCACATCATCAATACCGCATCCCTGGCCGGCCTTCTGCCGATTCCCGGGTCGGCGCCGTACGGCACGACGAAGTGGGCGGTGGTCGGGCTGTCGCTGAGCCTGCGCGGCGAGGGCGCACCCCGAGGAGTGCGGGTCAGCGTGGTCTGCCCGGGCGGTGTGGACACCCCGATTCTGGACAAGGGCATGCCGCCCGATCTGCCTCGGGTGCCCACGGCGGAAGCCACCGATACCCGCGCGGTGATCACCAAGCTGAGTGGGGGGCACCTGTACGGCGCCGACGCCCTGGCCGCCGATGTGCTGCGCGGGGTGGACCGCAACCGGGCGATCATCGTCGCGCCCCGGCAGGCGCGGATCATGTGGCGGCTTATGCGCCTGTCCCCAGCGCTGCTGATGCGCCTCGGTGCGGCGATGACCGCCCGCGATTCGGACACCGGGCCGGCCCGCGGAGCAGCAATTCCCGCACCCAGGTCGGGGGCCGTCGCGAGCGAGCGCGCAGCCGGCTGACGGCTCTCGGCCGAGCAGGGCATCTGCGCCGAGGCCCCCTCATCGCCGTGACCCTGAAGCCGCCTTCTGTCCCATAGCGGCCCACTTTGGGCGATTGGGGCGCGCAGGGCCGTAGTCCCCTCCTGGGCGGGATCGACGACTCTTAGCATCGGCCCATGACTCGGAAGCCACTGCGGTGCCGCTTCGGGTTTCACTCCTACGTCCAGCGACATCCGGACGGCGAGCAGCCCTTGAGTGTGGACGACAAAATCTGCCGGAAGTGCGGCAAGCGCACGGGCGCCCCATTCGCGTGGGCGCCGCACGTCTTTCCCGGGTGATGTTCTCAGCGGTGGTGGCGGAGGGGTAAGCGGCCAGAACGTGGCCCTAAAGCCGCCTTCAGGGCCATGTGTTGACGAGGACTATCCCTTCCGGGCGGGTGTCCTGTCGGAGCGCGTTGGACCTTTGCTCGGGGGCGGTCAGGACCGCTCTCCGGCGGGGGTTGGCGGGGGGAAGGCGAGGACGCGGTCGATCACCTGGTCCTCGGCATCCATGACCAGGGTGTGACCGGCATCGGGAATGACCTCGACCCGCCAGCCCGGCACCGCGGCGCGCAGCCGGTCGACGCCGACGGCTTGCAGCGGGCTGCGGCTACCGAAGAGCGCCTGCACCGGCACGTGGACGCCGGCCAGCTCCTGATCGGTGAAGACCACCGTCTGGTTGTCTGGGCGCCGGTACCTCAGCGAGGCGCGCAGCACCGTGAGGAGCTCGTCCTCGGCCAGGGTGGCGTTGGGCAGCCGGCGAGCTGCCCACCGGCGCAGGGGAGCCGGTAGCAGCAGGGCGGCCAGGCCGCTGGGGACCAGCCACAGCCAGAACCGCCACGGCAGTGTTCTCAGCCCGGCCGGCTCGACGAGGGTGATCGCCGCGACCCGGCCGGGGTGGCGCAATTCGTGCTCGACGGCGAGGTAGCCACCCCAGGACGCCCCCACCAGGTGCGCCCGCTGAGCGCCGATGCCGGCGAGCAGCTCCTCGACCCACCCGGCCTGCCCGTCGCGGCTGGTCACCGGCCGGGTCTGCACCGAGTGACCGGGTTCGCCGAAGGGGTCCACCGCGATGACCGAACGGTCAGCGAAGCGCCCCATCCACCGGTGCCAGGCCAGCGCGTTCCAACCGAGCATCGGCAGCAGGACGTACGGATCCTCCCCGTGGGGGCCGGCCCGGTAGATGCGGACGGTGCCCGCGCTGGTCGCGATGTCCTCGGCCTGCACCGGTACCGGCCAGAGCCGTTGCAGGACCCGGTCGTATACCGCCAGGAACCGGGCGCGGGCGCCATCGCTGGAGAACCCAGGGATGCGCGGGGACGACCTGGCCATCCCGTTAGTCTCACGGCGCGCGGCCCCCAGTGTCTGCCCATGACAAGCGAGATCATGGCCGAGACCAGGCTCCTTGCGAGCCGTAACGGCGGCTCGGGCAGCACCTCGAATCCCGTCACCATCATTGTGGGCATTGCAATCGTCATCGTCATCGTCGTGGCCGTTCTGTTCATGAAGGCACGGCGCTGGCTGTCCCTAGAGCCGCCCTCAGAGACACAGTTCAGACGTTAGCGACGGCCGGTGCGGGCGCCCCTAGCTTGCTGCGAGCGATAGGACGCGCCAAGGCTCGACCTCGGGCTGTGGATCTTCGGGTTCGGTGACGGGTGCGCGGCCTACCTGCCGCATCGCAGTCACACCTGCAGGATCAAACGCGCTGCGGGCGGGATTCCACCGTGGCGGTCCAGGTGAACCAGGGCCGGCCGCGCTCGTCGGCGGGGATCTCAGGGCCGGTCACGGTCAGTGTCGACCAGTCTGGCAATCCCGGGTCGCCGGCGTCGAGCACTCGGTGGCGGAGTTCGGCACGCAGTCCCGCGGTCGCCCGCTCGAGGTTGTCATGCGGCAAGGACGTCGACGCCTGGTAGGCCACGGTGCTCATCGTCCCGTGCCGCGGTCCGGCCGGCACGGTTCGGTCACGTGATGTCACACCAGGGGGTCGGCGGGCGTGGCGCGTCCGCGCCGGCGGCTACACCGTGCGAGTGACGGTCTCTATCCGCCTGCTGGACGAGCGCCGATTCGACCCACCGCGGGACGTCGAGGTGGAGAACGACGGCCGGTGGTGGTCCGGGGAGCAGACGGCGTGGCGGCAGTGCGATGACGGGTTCGGCTGGCGCGCCGCGGTCACCTGGCGGCAGCTGCACGACTACGGCTGGGGCCGTCACCTCACGAGTGTGCCGCCGAGCGCGTCCGCCTCAGGGCGCGGTGAGGCGCTCCAACCCCGACGCACCCTTCAGGGATGTCGACCGCCGCGGTGCCGGCACGTCCTCGTCGCCGACCGCTCGCCGATCCCCGCCCGCGGAAGGACGCCCTTGCCCGAAGCGCGCGGTCCGCTCGTTTGTTGGTCGTAAATTGGTCGTGGGGACTAAGCTCACGACCGCGTCAAGCCGCTGACCTGCGGTTTTGCTCCCCCGATTGGACTCGAACCAATAACCCTGCGATTAACAGTCGCATGCTCTGCCAATTGAGCTACGGGGGACGGGCGGGTCGGACCCGCGCGCCCGCCGAGACTACCGCACGGCTCCGGACGTCCCGCGCAGGCTCCCGTCGCGGGGCGCCGCGTCCGGCCGTAGCGTGATCACCCGCTCGGTGTCCGCTCACCAACCCGGAGGTCTCCCCGTGGCCAAGTTCTCCTTCCTCGTCGGCTTCGGTGCCGGCTACGTGCTCGGCGCCAGGGCCGGCCGCGAGCGCTACGAGCAGATCATGCGGATGTGGTCCGATGCCAAGGACAACCCGCAACTGCAGGGCCTGGCCGGCATGGCGCAGGCCCGCGCCGACGACGTGGTCAGCTCGGTGAAGTCGAAGATGGGCCGCGACACGACCCCGGAGCCGAGCGCGTCCGTGCGCACCACCGGCACGACGACGACGCCGCCGGTCACGGCCACCAGCTCCCCCGACGTCACCGCCCTGCCGGTCGACCCGCCACCGATCGCCTGACCGGCCGCGGGGTGGCCGGCCGGGCGACGTCAGTCCGGCCGGTCCCCCGCGACGGCCTCGGCCAGCTTGCGGCGCGCGACCTCGCGCGCCTCGGGGTCGCCGCGGTCGGCGTCGTCGTCGAAGACGACCGTCCACTCGCGTTCGGCCTGACCGGGCACCCGCCGCGCCACCAGGACGACCCCGCCGCCGTTCGGCAGCGGCGTGCGGCGGCTGGCCACCACGGTCTCGTCGACCCGCCGGCGCACCACGGCCGGCAGGTCGCCGGCGTCGGTGAGTGCGTGCCGCTGCTCCGGCTCCCGCGCCTGCACGCCCGGCTCCACCTCGGTCAGCGCGGTCACCGCGAAGCTGCCACCGCCGTCGTTGGTCGCCGTCCACCGGGCCGCGCCGACCTCGTGCCAGCGCAGCAGGGCCACGCCGGCTGCCTCGTCGAGCGCCAGGTCGGCCGGCACCACCCGCAGGCCGCGGCTGGTGGCCACCAGCCAGCCCTGCCCGCGCACCAGCTCACCCCACGCCAGCACGCGCTCGTCGGCGTCGGCCGAGGCCTGGACGACGGCGCGCACCGGCTCGGGCGGACGGGCGAAGCGGCGGCGCAGCAGACCCGCGAGGTTCACGCCAGCCCGCCGATCGCCCGCCGCCGCAGCGAGATGGCCTCCTGCTCGAGCGCCATCAGCCGGGAGAACGCGCGCATGTACTCGTCGCCCTGCTCGACGGGGTTCATCCGCTGCAGCTTCGCCTTGAGCGCGGTGACCTGCCGGACCGTGGCCATCTCCTGCAGCCGGGCCAGCACCGCCGCCACGTAGCCGGCGTCGGCGTCCCCCACCGACCGCAGCGGCTCGACGGCGAGCGCGGTCAGCATCGCCCGGGCGGTCTCCCGGTCGCAGTGCGCGGCCACCTCGTCGAGCCACGCCGGCCCGGTCACCCGCGCGGCCGCCGCTCCCCCGGCCCCGGCCACCGCCGCGGCGACGGCGGCGTAGTCGGGATCGGTGTAGGCCTCGGCCGGCACCGCGTCGAACGACGGTCCCGCGATCTCGGGCACCTGCAGCGCCGCCTTCACCGCCTCGCGCTCGACGGCGAGCGCGGCGTCGTCCGGCGTCCGCCTGGGCACCCGCGGCCGGGAGCGCGACGGCCCGCTGCCCTCCCCGGTGATGCGCCGCACCCGCTCGAGCACCTCGGCCTCGTCGGTGTCGCCGATCAGGCCGGCCAGCCGCCGGGCGTAGGCCGGCCGCAGCGCGTGGTCCTTGACCTGGGCCAGCAGCGGCACGGTCTTGTCGAGCGCGGCGACCCGGCCCTCGACGGTGTCGAGGTCGTACCCGGCCAGGGTGGTGCGCAGGACGAACTCGATCAGCGGCGTCCGGCGGGCCACCAGGTCGCGAACGGCGGCGTCGCCGTGCTCCTGGCGCAGCTCGCAGGGGTCGCGGCCGTCGGGCTCGACGGCGACGAAGGTCTGCGCGACGAAGCGCTGGTCCTCCTTGAACGTCTTCATCGCGGCCGCCTGCCCCGCGGCGTCGCCGTCGAAGGTGTAGACGACCTCCCCGCGGAACTCGTCCTGGTCCATGAGCAGCCGGCGCAGCACGCCGATGTGCTCGGCGCCGAACGCGGTACCGCAGGAGGCGACCGCGGTGGTCACCCCGGCGAGGTGGCAGGCCATGACGTCGGTGTAGCCCTCGACGACGACCGCCTGGTGCCGCTTGGCGATGTCGCGCTTGGCCCGCTCGATGCCGTAGAGGACGGTGCTCTTCTTGTACAGCGGGGTGTCAGGGGTGTTGAGGTACTTCGGGCCCGGGTCGTCGTTCGCGAGCTTGCGGGCACCGAAGCCGATGACGTCGCCGGTGATGTCCCTGATCGGCCACACCAGCCGGCGGTGGAAGCGGTCGATGAGCGTGCCCCGCGAGGACTCCTTGGCCAGCCCGCCCGTCACCAGCTCCTGCTGGGTGTAGCCCCTCGCGCGCAGGTGGCGGGTCAGCCCGTCCCACCCGCCGGGGGCGAACCCGCAGCCGAAGTCGACGGCGACCTGCCGGTCGAAGCCGCGGTCGGCGAGGAACTGCCGCGCCGGCGCGGCCTCGGGGCCCCGCAGTTGCTCGGCGTAGAACTCGGCGGCGGCGGTGTTGGCCGCGACCAGCCGCGCCCGCTGCCCGGCCTGCGTACGGTCGGGCGCTCCGGTGGGCCGGCCGCCGTCGTCCTCGTACTTCAGGTCGATGTTGGCCCGCCCCGCCAGCCGTTCCACCGCCTCGCTGAACGAGAGGTGGTCGATCTGCTGGACGAAGCTGATGACGTCGCCGCCGGCGCCGCAACCGAAGCAGTGGAAGAGGTTGCGCGAGGGCGTGACGTGGAACGACGGCGACTTCTCGTCGTGAAACGGGCACAGCCCCTTGAGGCTGCCACCCCCGGCGCGCTTGAGCTGCAGGTGCTCGCCGACCACCTCGTCGATCCGGCTGCGCTCGCGCACCAGCGCGATGTCCGCTGCCCGGATGCGTCCCCGGCCGGCCATGTGCCCCCTCCGTCGTGCTGCTGCCGGGACGCCGGCGCGCGCCCCGCACCGATCATCCCCCGTCGGGACGGCGGGAGCGGCCACCGTCCCCAGGCCGCTCCGCGGTGGTCGATCGACCGGCTGCAGCCGATCGCCCCCCAGCGGTCGTCCCCGGCCGCGGGCTCAGCTGCCCCCTGCCGCGGCGGCGCCGCCCGCGACCGCGGCCGTCGTCGCGGCCTCGTCGCGCCGGCTCATCACGAGCCCGAGCCACAGCAGGAAGACCTGGTGGTCCAGCGGCAGCGACTCGTCGGCGGTCAGTGTCGGGCGCGGTGACCAGCCGCCCGTCGTCCCGGTCTCGGCGACCACGCGGTCGCCGTCGAGGTACCGGTGACCGCCCTTCCAGCGGGACATGACCTCCGACCGCAGCGTCGTCCCCTCCAGGTCGGCCTCCCAGGTGCCCTTCCAGAACGACGTCTGCCGGGCGCGCAGGCGGGCGGCGTCCTCCGGCTCGCCCGCCCGACGGGCGGTGAGCGTCCCCCTGCTCTCGGCGAGCACCCACTCCCGGTCGCCGACGACGGCCGTGGCCGCCTCCTTCCAGCTCGACGCCCGCAGCGTGGCGACGACGAGGCCGTCGCACAGCACGGGCAGGACGCGTTTCCCCGTGCCGGCCGAGCCGGCCTTGCCCAGTTCGAGCACGGTTCCTCCTCACTCAGCCGATGCCCGGCGCCCCCGCCACGCTCTCGCCGGTCGCCCGGTAGAGCAGGTAGGCCGCCGTCTCCCTCAGGATGTAGCGGAACTGCGTGGTGCGCGTCTGCACCGCCGGGCCCTGCCGGGTCGGGGAGCTCTGGGCCTCCATCCCGGCGTCCTCGGCCATCCGCTCGGCGCGCATGGCGTGCCAGGGGTCGGTGACCAGGACGGCGGTCGACCAGCCGCGCTCGGCGTAGGCCGTCCCCACCGCCCGCATGCTCTCCAGCGTGTCGACGCCCTCGGGCACGGCGAGCAGCGAGTCGGCCGGCATGCCGGCGTCGACGAGGTAGTCGCGGCCGGCCTCGGCCTCGGTGAAGGCGTCACCGGCCGCCTTGCCGCCGACCGTGACGACCACCGGGGCGACGCCGTCCTCCCACAGCGACAGCGCGTGCTCCAGCCGGGCCTCGAAGATCGACGACGGGACGCCGTTGTACTGCGCCGATCCCAGCACCACGATCGCGTCGGACGACGGCCGGGAGTCCCCCCGTGCCGTGTACCAGATGGCGGCCGCGGTGGACGCGACGAGCAGCAGCGCGGCGAGCACGACGGCGCCGAACACGCGTGTCACCAGAGCCCCCAGCCACACCACCCGTCATGGGTACCACGGGCTCCTGGCCGCAGCCGGTTGCCCGACGGGGCGTGCCGCGCCCGGCGCTCAGGAGTCGGCGCGGCCCCCGCCGAGCGCCGCCCGGCCGGCCTCCAGCCGGGCCACCGGCACCCGGAACGGCGAGCAGGAGACGTAGTCCAGCCCCACCTCGTGGAAGAAGTGCACCGAGTCCGGGTCGCCGCCGTGCTCGCCGCAGACGCCGAGCTTGAGGTCCGGCCGCGCCGACCGGCCCTCCTCGACGCCGATCTGCACGAGCCGGCCGACGCCGGGCAGGTCCAGGGACTCGAACGGCGAGACGCCGAAGATGCCCTTGTCCAGGTAGGCGTGGAAGAACGCGGCCTCCACGTCGTCCCGGGAGAAGCCCCAGGTCATCTGGGTCAGGTCGTTGGTGCCGAAGGAGAAGAACTCCGCCGACGAGGCGAGCTCCGCGGCGGTCAGCGCGGCCCTCGGCACCTCGATCATCGTGCCGATGAGGACGTCGAGCTCGGCGCCGCACTCCTCGAACACCGCGGCGAGCACCTGCTCCGACTCCTCGCGGATGGCCTCCAGCTCCTGCACCGCCCCGACCAGCGGGATCATGATCTCCGGCCGCGGGTCGCCGCCGGCCGCCTTGCGCTCGCAGGCCGCCTCGGCGATGGCCCGCACCTGCATGGCGAACAGGCCCTTGACCACCAGCCCGAGCCGGACGCCGCGCAGCCCGAGCATCGGGTTCTGCTCGTGCAGCCGGCGGACCGCGGCCAGCAGCCGCAGGTTGCCCTCGTCCGGGTGGCCCTGTGCCTCGGCGACCGCCACCCGTACCGACAGGTCGGTGAGGTCGGGGAGGAACTCGTGCAGCGGCGGGTCGAGCAGCCGCACCGTCACCGGCAGCCCGTCCATCACCTCGAAGATCTCCAGGAAGTCCTGCTTCTGCAGCGGCGCCAGCGCGTCGAGGGCCTGCTGCTTGCCCTCGTCGTCCTCGGCCAGGATCAGCTTCTCCACCAGCTGCCGCCGGTCGCCGAGGAACATGTGCTCGGTCCGGCACAGGCCGATCCCCCGGGCGCCGAAGCGGCGGGCGCGGGCGGAGTCCTCGGGGGTGTCGGCGTTGGTGCGCACGTCCAGCCGCCGCGCCCCGTCGGCGTGGGCGAGGATCCGGTGCACGCTGCGCACCAGGTCGTCGGCGTCGGCGGACTCCGGGTCGATCTCGCCCTCGAAGTAGCGGACGACGGCGGAGGCCTCGACCGGCACCTCGCCGAGCCACACCCGTCCGGTGGATCCGTCGATCGAGATGACGTCGCCCTCCTCGACCACCTGGCCGCCGGGTGCGGTGAACCGCTTGGCTTTGGTGTCGACCTGCAGCTCCTCGGCGCCGCAGACGCAGGTCTTGCCCATGCCGCGGGCGACGACGGCGGCGTGCGAGGTCTTGCCGCCGCGGCTGGTCAGGACGCCCTCGGCGGCGATCATCCCGGAGAGGTCGTCGGGGTTGGTCTCCCGCCGGACGAGGACCACCTTCTCCCCCCGGTCGGCCCACTGGACGGCGACCTCCGAGGAGAACACCGCCCTGCCCACGGCAGCGCCCGGCGAGGCGTTCATGCCCTGGGTGAGCTGGGTGGCGTCCCCGCCGGAGACGAACCGCGGGAACATCAGCTGGCCCAGCTGCTCGCCGGTGACCCGCCGGACCGCCTCGTCCATGTCGATGAGGCCCTCGTCGACCAGCTGGGTGGCGATGCGGAAGGCCGCGGCCGCCGTCCGCTTGCCGACGCGGGTCTGCAGCATCCAGAGCTTGTTGCGCTCGACGGTGAACTCGATGTCGCACAGGTCGCGGTAGTGCGACTCGAGGGTGCTCATGATCGACCGCAGCTCGCGGTAGGCGCCCTCGTCGATCCGCTCGAGGTCGGGCAGCGGCACGGTGTTGCGGATGCCGGCGACGACGTCCTCCCCCTGCGCGTTCTGCAGGTAGTCGCCGTACACCCCCTGCTCGCCGGTGCCCGGGTCGCGGGTGAAGGCGACGCCGGTGCCGGAGTCCATGCCGAGGTTGCCGAAGACCATGGCGACGACGTTGACCGCGGTGCCGGCGTCGCTGGGGATGCGCTCGCGGCGGCGGTAGATGATCGCCCGGTCGGAGTTCCAGGAGTCGAAGACGGCGTTGATCGCCAGGTCCAGCTGCTCGCGCGGGTCCATGGGGAAGTCGCGGCCGCACTGCTCGCGCACGACGGCCTTGAACCGGCCGACGACGTCCTCGAGGTGCTCGGCGTCGAGGTCCAGGTCGAGATCGGTGCCCTGCTCGCGCTTGACCTCGTCGAGGGCGTGCTCGAACAGCTCGCCGTCGATGTCGAGGACGGTCTTGCCGAACATCTGGATCAGCCGGCGGTAGGAGTCCCACGCGAAGCGCTCGCTGCCGGACTGGGCGGCCAGCCCGCGGACCGACTCGTCGTTGAGGCCGACGTTGAGGACGGTCTCCATCATCCCGGGCATCGACGCCGCGGCTCCCGACCGCACCGACACCAGCAGCGGGTCCTCCGGGTCGCCGAGGGTCTTGCCCATCGCCTTCTCCAGCGCGGTCAGGTGCTCGGTCACCTGGTCGCCGAGGTCGGGCGGGGTGCTGCCGTGCTCGAGGTAGAAGCGGCAGGCGTCGGTGGTGATGGTGAACCCGGGCGGCACCGGCAGGCCCAGGTTGGTCATCTCCGCGAGGTTGGCCCCCTTGCCACCGAGGAGGTCCTTCTGCTCCTTGCTGCCCTCGCTGAAGTCGTAGACCCAGGTGGCCGTCCCGGTACCGCTGCCCACCGTGCACCTCCGCGCTCGTCCGCCGGCTGACCGTCCGCCTGCCGGGGACGGCGCCCCGGGGTCCCCCGTCCGCCGCCCCGGCGAGCACGGCTCCGAGTGCCGCGTCAGGTAGACGTCTCATACGTCCGCTCGGAACCAGACAGCGATCGTGGCGCACCGGCCGGGGACACGCCAGACCCGGCGGCCACCGGAGGGTGCGCAGGTGCGCGGACCACCCGGGCGGGTGTCGGGCGGGGAGGGGCGGCCGGCCAGGGAGGTCAGCCGACGACCAGGGAGCCGACGACGGCGAAGGCGGTGGTCAGCAGGCGGACCAGGATCGGGCGGACCAGGATCCGGACGCGGCTCGCTGGTGCCGGCGCCGACGGTCCGGGGATCAGCCGGCGGGGGTGGAGCCGCAGACCTTCGGGCCGTTCTCGAGCACCACGGTCACCGTCGTCTCGGTGCTCGTGCCGCCCTCGTCCCACCGGACGAGGACCTCCCGGACGTCCGTGCCGTCGACCTCGCCGGCGGTGACGTCCTCGATCCGCGCGGTCCCGGGCTGCGCGTACGCGGCGGCGGTCTCCTCCGCCTCGCCGCGGTCGCGCTCGGACTGGCACAGCAGCCCGCCGGCGGTCTCGGTGTCCCCCGCGTCGAGGGCGGCGAGGAAGACGCCGACCACCTCCCGGGCCTGCTCCTCACCGCTGCCCTTGACCAGCGGGAGGGCGAGCACCGCGGCCACGCCGACCACCACCGTGCCGCCGAAGATGCCGAGGACCAGGCCGTTGCGGCGCCGCGGCGTGCCGGTGTGCAGCGCCTCGGGGTCCTCGTCGTACAGGTACGGGCCGCTCATCCGCCGCTCGTCTCCAGCTCGGCGCCGGCCGGCGGGCGGGGGTCGTCGCGGTCGGCCAGCCAGCCCTCGGGCAGGGCGACCGGGCGCGGGCTGCTGGTGCGGCCGCGGGGCCCGCCGAGGACCGCCGCCGGGTAGGGCTGGTCCTCGATCCGGTCGAGCAGCCCGGCCAGCTCGTCGAGGGAGCTGACCATCGCCAGCGCCCGGCGGACGTCGGAGCCGACCGAGAACCCCTTGAGGTACCAGGCGACGTGCTTGCGGAAGTCGGTGCAGCCGTGCAGCTCGCCCTGCCCCTCCGAGAGCAGCTGCGCGTGCCGGTACGCGACCGCGGCCACCTCGCGCAGGGTCGGCAGCGCGCGGCGGGGCTCCCCGGCGAAGGCGGCGGCCAGGTCCCCGAACAGCCAGGGCCGGCCCAGGCAGCCGCGGCCGATCACGACGCCGGCGCACCCGGTCCGCGCCACCAGCCGCAGGGCGTCGTCGGCCTCCCAGACGTCGCCGTTGCCGAGCACCGGGATGTCGACGGTCTCGACCAGCCGCGCGATCGGCGCCCAGTCGGCGGTGCCGCTGTAGAGCTGGTCGGCGGTGCGGCCGTGCAGGGTGATCGCCGCGGCGCCCTCGTCCTGGGCGATCCGGCCGGCGTCGAGGTAGGTGACGTGGTCGGCGTCGATGCCGATGCGCGTCTTGACCGTGACCGGCACGTCGCGGGCAGCCCGGACGGCGGCGCGCACGATGTCGCGGAAGAGCACCCGACGCCACGGCAGCGCCGACCCGCCGCCCTTGCGCGTCACCTTGGGCACCGGGCAGCCGAAGTTCAGGTCGACGTGCGCCGGGCGGGTGCCGGCGACCTCCTCGTCGACGAGCATCTCCACCGCCCGCCCGACGGTGGCCGGGTCGACGCCGTAGAGCTGGACGGAGAAGCCGGCGGCCGCCTCCTCGGGCGTCGCCCGGATCATCCGCAGCGTCCTCTCGTTGCGCTCGACGAGCGCCCGCGTGGTGATCATCTCGCAGACGTAGAGACCGGCGCCGAACTCGCGGCACAGCGTGCGGAACGCGGGGTTGGTGATCCCGGCCATCGGCGCGAGCACCACCGCCGGGTCCACGGTGAGCGGCCCGAGCCGCAGCGGGGCGACCGCCGGCGCCAGGGTGCTCGTCACGTCGTCCAGGGTAGGTGGCCGCACCCGGTGGCCGGGGTCACCCGCGGGAGGGCCCGCCGCATGGACGCCGTCCCCACTGGGCAGGTCGGGGTCCGTTTCCCGAGTGCAGGAGGACACGCGTGCCGAGGTCGCCCGCCCCGCTCGGGACCGCCGGTGACCTCGTCCCGGACGTCGCGCGCATCGCCGTCCTGCGGGCCAACTGGCTCGGCGACCTGGTGCTGACGCTGCCGGCGCTGGCCGCCCTGCGCGCGGCCTACCCCGACGCCGAGATGACCTACCTCGGCGCACCCTGGCACCCCGACCTCATGGACGGGCGCCCCGGCCCGTGGGACCGGGTGGTCGTCGTCCCGCCGTGGCCCGGCGTGCGCGACGCACCCGGCGCGGCGCGGGACAGCGCGGAGGTCCGCCGTTTCCTGGCCGCCCAGCGGCGGGAGGGCTACGACCTGGCGCTGCAGCTGCACGGCGGCGGGGGCAACTCCAACCCGTTCGTGGCCGGCCTCGGCGCCCGGGTGACCGCCGGCGCCCGCGACACCGGTGCCCCCGCCCTCGACCGCTGGCTGCCGTACGCGCACGAACAGCACGAGGTGCTGCGCTGCCTCGAGGTGGTCGGCCTGGTCGGCGCCGCGCCGGTGACGCTCGAGCCGCGGCTGGCCGTCACGCCCGAGGACGCCGCGGCCGCCGCCGGGGTGCTGCCGCCGGGCCCGGAACCGCTGGTGGCGCTGCACGCCGGGGCGAACGACCCGCGGCGCCGCTGGCCCGCGGCGTCCTTCGCCGCGCTCGCCGGCGTCCTGGCCGGCGAGGGGGCGCGGGTGGCGCTCGTCGGCTCCGGGGACGACGACCGCCGCGCGGCCGACGCCATCCGCGCGGCGACGGCGGCTCCCCTGATCGACCTCGTCGGCCGGCTGTCGCTGGGCGCGCTGGCCGGCGTCCTCGCCCGCTGCCGGCTGGTGGTCGCCAACGACTCCGGGCCGCGGCACCTCGCCGAGGCGGTGGGGACGGCGACGGTCGGCGTCTTCCTGCAGCGCAACCTGCTCAACGCCGGGCCGCTGACCCGGCGGCGGCACCGCGTGGCCGTCTCGACCGGCACCGACTGCCCGGTCTGCGGCACCGACCAGAGCCGGTCGCGGTGCGGGCACGACCGGTCACTGGTCTCCGGGGTCCCGGTCGCGACCGTGCTGGCCGCCGCCCTCGACCTGCTCGAGGACGGCGGCCCCGCCGTCTCCCCCGCCGCCACGGCGTCGGTGCGCCTGGTGTGCACTTCCGCGGATCTGCACGATGCAGATCCGCGGAAGTGCACGGAGGGTCAGCAGCCGGGCAGGCGCGCGGCCAGGTAGGTCTCCACCTGGTCCAGGGCGATCCGCTCCTGGCCCATCGAGTCCCGCTCCCGGACCGTCACCGCTTGGTCCTCGAGGGTGTCGAAGTCGACGGTCAGGCAGAACGGCGTGCCCACCTCGTCCTGGCGGCGGTAGCGGCGGCCGATCG
This sequence comes from Geodermatophilus maliterrae, assembly GCF_041018925.1. NCBI lineage: Bacteria > Bacillati > Actinomycetota > Actinomycetes > Geodermatophilales > Geodermatophilaceae > Geodermatophilus > Geodermatophilus maliterrae. Next base: position 32,559 of record NZ_JBFNXQ010000030.1, on the reverse strand, counting down.
CACCGGCGTCGTCGAAGTCGACGTTCCAGTTGCGTCGCAGCTGCGCGGCGAGGTCGCGTGCCTTGGGCGAGAGGTCGGCGTTGCGGGACAGCGGCAGGACGGCGGCCTTGACCGGCGCCAGCCGCGGGTCGAGCCGCAGCACCGTGCGGGTGTCGACGCCGCCCTTGGCGTTGGGGGCCTGGTCCTCGGTGTAGGCCTCGACGAGGAACGCCATCAGCGAGCGCGTGAGCCCGGCTGCCGGCTCGATGACGTAGGGCGTCCAGCGGGTGTTGCTCGCCTGGTCGAAGTAGGACAGGTCCACGCCGGAGTGCTCGGTGTGGGTGGACAGGTCGAAGTCCGTCCGGTTGGCGATGCCCTCGAGCTCGCCCCACTCCGAGCCCTGGAAGCCGAAGCGGTACTCGATGTCGACGGTGCGCTTGGAGTAGTGCGACAGCTTCTCCTTCGGGTGCTCGAAGTGCCGCAGGTTGTCCGGCGAGATCCCCAGGTCGGTGTACCAGCGGGTGCGCTCGTCGATCCAGTACTGGTGCCACTCCTCGTCGCTGCCCGGCTCGACGAAGAACTCCATCTCCATCTGCTCGAACTCGCGGGTGCGGAAGACGAAGTTGCCCGGCGTGATCTCGTTGCGGAACGACTTGCCGATCTGGCCGATGCCGAACGGCGGCTTCTTCCGCGCCGCGCCCATGACGTTGGCGAAGTTGACGAAGATGCCCTGCGCGGTCTCCGGGCGCAGGTAGTGCAGCCCCGACTCGTCCTCGACGGGGCCGAGGTAGGTCTTCAGCATCATGTTGAAGTCGCGCGGCTCGGTCCACTGACCCGTGACGCCGCAGTTCGGGCAGGCGATGTCGGCCAGGCCGTTCTCCGGCAGGCGACCCTTCCTCGCCTCGAAGTCCTCCTCGAGGTGGTCGGCCCGGAAGCGCTTGTGGCAGTTCTGGCACTCGGTCAGCGGGTCGGTGAAGACGCCGACGTGGCCGGAGGCGACCCACGTCTGGCGCGGCAGGATCACCGAGGAGTCGAGGCCGACGACGTCGTCGCGGCGCTGGACGACGGTGCGCCACCACTGCCGCTTGATGTTCTCCTTGAGCTCGACGCCCAGGGGCCCGTAGTCCCAGGCGGAGCGGGTGCCGCCGTAGATCTCACCGGAGGGGAAGACGAACCCCCGGCGCTTGCAGAGGTTGACCACCTTGTCGAGGCGGGCGGGGTCGTGCGAGGTGGTGCTGGCGCTCACGGGCTGAGGGCTCCATCCGGCTGGCGGTCGGCGGGTTGACCTGCCCACGGTAGTCGGCCCGCCGGCGGGCCCCGCCCGGTCCGCTCGGGACGGTCCGCTCAGGACGCGGTGTAGCCGCACACGGCGGGCCGGCCCCCCTCGGCGACCACCGTGACGACGAACTCGCGCGACGAGCCGTCCTCGAGCGTCACCGCGAAGACCACCTCGTCGACGTCGCCGGCCGGAGCCGCGTCGGTGGCCTGGCCCTCGGCGATGCGCCCGCCGAGGAAGGTCTCGAAGTCCGCCTGCAGCGCGGCCGGGTCCGGGAACTGGGCCTGCCCGTCGGTACACAGGCCGGCGTAGGCGGCGTCCGCGTCCCCGTTGACCAGCGACTGCACCCAGCCGGCGGCGAACTCCGGGCTGCCGGGCACGGTCAGCGGGCCGCCGCTGTCGCTGCCGCCACCGCTCGGCGTCGCCGCGCCACCACCGAAGCCCCCGCCGCCGGACGGCGACGCGGGCGAGGAGGTGGACGTCGGGCTCGCCGAGCCCGAGGAGGGGGACGGCGAGGAGGTCGCGGTGGCCGACGACGGCGCGGCGACGTCGGCGCCGGGGTCGTCGCGACCGAGGAGGACGACGGCCAGCACGCCCCCGCCGACCAGCAGGACGACGAGTGCGACGAGGAGGCCGACCAGCAGTCCGCGGCGCTTCTTCCTCGGCGGCGGGGTGCCGTACCCGGGCGCTCCGTACGGGGGTCCACCGGAGCCGGGCGGTCCGAAGCCGGGCTGCCCGTAGCCGGGGCCGCCGTAGCCGGGGCCGCCGCCGTAGCCGGGGCCGCCGCCGTAGCCGGGCCCGGGTGGGCCGTAGCCGGGGCCGCCGGGACCGGGCCGGCCCCAGTCCGGCTGCCCGCCGGGGCCGGGACCGTACGGGCCGGGCCGGCCGGGCTGGGCGGGGAACGATCCGGTGCCCGGAGCCCCGCCGGGCTGACCGCCGGGACCTCCGGGCTGTCCGCCGACGGCACCCACCCGTAGGGTCGGGTCGCGCTGCTCGGGCGGTCCGGGCAACCGGTCGGTCGGCTGGTCGGGCGGTAGCTGCGGCGGAGGCGGCGGCGTCGGCCGGCCGGGCACGGGGGGCAGGTGCAGCTCCCGGGTGCGGTCGACCGGCGTCCCGTCGTCCTGCGGCGGCTGGCTCATCGCGCCCGTCCTCCCGGCTGCCGGAGTCCTGTCCGACGCAGGCTACGCACCCGGCGGGGCCGCCCCCAGCCCCCGAGATCGCGCAGGTCCTCATCCCGGTGGGAGGTAGGCCCCGGGCTCGTCGAGCGCGTACACCCAGACCGGCGCCCCGGCGATCTTCACCTCCGCGGCCGACAGCGCCCGGCGGTAGGCGCCGACCCCGTCCCAGCGGGTGACCAGCGCCCACAGGGACGGGTCCTCGGCGGCCTGCCCGACCTCGCCGCCGCGCCAGCCGGGCCGGGCGGCGAGTGCGGCCAGCAGACCGTCGGCGGCGGCCCGCAGCTCCGCGCCGTCGTCCGGGGGCACCCGCAGCCGGGTCACCGCGAACACCGCACCTCCCGGGGGTGCGCCGGGCAGCGCCGGGGCGGGGGGCCGTCGGGTCGTCGTCTCCGCACAGCCGTCCACTCTGCGCGCCGGCCGGGAGGTGCGCGCACCGTGGCCGGGGCGCTGTTCGGGGTCGGTCGCCGTCCCTAGACTCCGCCGACGACCAGCACCCGGCGCCGGCTCCGGCGAGCGCCCGGGGTGGCGGTACACGGAGGAACACCGGTGGAACTGCAACAGTTCGGCGCCTATCGCATCGAGGCGCTGCTCGGCCGCGGCGGCATGGGCGAGGTGTACCGCGCCTTCGACACCGAGCACGACCGGACGGTCGCCCTCAAGGTCCTCTCCGAGCACCTCGCGGCGGACCAGGGGTACCGGGAGCGCTTCCGGCGGGAGGCCCACCTGGCCGCCCGGCTCAACGAGCCGCACATCGTCCCGATCCACCGCTACGGCGAGATCGACGGCCGGCTGTTCCTCGACATGCGGCTGGTGCCCGGGCGCGACGTCGCGGCGGTGCTCGCCGAGGAGGGGCCGATGGACCCCCGCCGCGCGGTGTCGATCGTGAGTCAGACCGCGCGGGCGCTGGACGCCGCGCACGCCGACGGCCTGGTGCACCGCGACGTCAAGCCGTCCAACGTGCTGCTGACCGGCTCCGGCGAGGACGAGTTCGTCTACCTGGTCGACTTCGGCATCGCCCGGTCCACGACGGACTCGCAGGGACCCTCGCTGACCCGGACCGGCGCCGCGCTCGGGTCGTTCGACTACATGGCGCCGGAGCGCTTCCTCGAGCAGCCGATCGACCGGCGGGTCGACGTCTACGCGCTGGCCTGCGTGCTCTTCGAGTGCCTCACCGCCCGCCGGCCGTTCACCGGCGACGGGCTGGCCACCCTCATGTACGCCCACCTCAACACCACGCCGCAGCCGCCCTCGGTGCTGCGGCCGGGCGTGCCGCGGGCACTCGACGACGTCGTCCTCAAGGGCATGGCCAAGGAGCCCGACGAGCGGTACCCGACGTGCGGCGAGCTGGCCGCGGCCGCGCGGGCGGCGCTGGCCGCGGGCGGTGTGACGCCGCGGACGGAGGCCGCACCCCCGACGTCGGTCACCCCGCTGCCGTTCCGCCCGCAGGTCGTCGGCCTCCCCCCGACCAGCGCCCCGGCCGGTCACGCGGCCGGGTACGGGCCGTCCGCCCCCGGCGTCCCGGCCGGCTACGGGCCGCCGTCGGGCCCCGGCGTCGCGGCGGGGTACGGGCCGCCGTCGTACCCGGGGGTCCCCACCGTCCACCGCCCACCGTCGCACCCCGGCGCCCTCTACGGACCGCCCCCGGGTCCCGGGTTCGGGGTCCAGGGCCCCGGCCACCCGCCGCCCGGCGGCGCCTCGCCGTCGGGGCGGCGCCGGCGCAACCGGCTGCCGCTGGTCCTCGCCGGGGTCGCGGCGCTGCTGGTGCTCGTCGTGGTCGCGGTGGTGGCGCTGACCACCCGCGGCGACGACCCGGTCGACACCGCTGCCGACGAGGGCAGCACGCCGGCCACCGGCACGGACGCCGGCGGGACGGCCGGTGGCGGCCAGGGCGACCCGGATCCCGAGCAGCACCTGCTCGGGATCCTGCCGGCGGACTTCGACACCACGACCTGCGAGACGACCGATCCCGGTGGCGACGGGGACCTGGCCGCCGTCGCCTGCGGTGCAGCACTGACCCAGCCCGGCCCTCAGGCCGCCGCCTTCTACCTCTACGAGGACGGCGACGCGGTCGACCAGGTGTTCCTCGACGACGTGGCGGGACAGCGCCTGGACGAGCTGACCGACACCGACTGCCCCGACGCCCACGGCCACCGGCAGTACGCCGGGCCCGGCGAGCAGACGGCCGGCCGGGTCGCCTGCTGGGTGGACGACGACGGCGATGCCAACCTGATCTGGACCCAGAACGACGTCGCCGCGGAGGCGCTGGTGGTCATCCCCGGCGGTGGGGAGTCCGGTCTGGCCGACCTGTGGGCGTGGTGGAACGACGCGAGCCTGAGCGACTTCCGTCCCCGCTGAGGCCGGTCACACCCGGGCGGCGCCCAGGGCCGCGGCGGCCAGCCGGTCGAGCCGCGTGGCCACCCGCTCGGCCGTGGCAGGCCGCTGTCCCACCGGCGCCAGGCACGCGGAGACCAGCGCCGCCTCCTCCTCGGTGAGCCCCGGACTGATCGCCGGCTCGGCGCTCATGACCCGGCGGATGGCCAGCAGGGGGTCGCCGTCGGGCAGCTCGCCGTAGAGCCCGGTGCCGGTGAGCGCCCGGTTGAGGGTGGCGCCGAGCGCGTAGACCTCCGTGGCCCGCGACGGCCGCTCACCGCGCAGCAGCGCCGGGTCGAGGTACTCGACCGAGGCGGCGCCGGCCATGCCGGTCAGCGTGACGCCGGGGGCCAGGTAGCGGGCCAGTCCGAGGTCGGAGAGCTTGCCGCCGTCCTCGGTGAGCAGGACGTTGGCCGGCTTGATGTCGCCGTGGGTGAGGCCGGCCTCGTGCAGGGCGTGCGCGGCGTGGGCGGCGTGCGCCACCGCGCGCAGCACCTCGCCGCGGCTCAGCGGCCGGGCCGGGGCGGCCAGCGAGCCGAGCGGGCAGTACTCCATCGCGTACAGGAAGCTGTCCTGCAGCACGGCGTCGTAGACCCGCACCAGGTAGGGCGAGGCCACCTGGGCGAAGGCGCGCAGCTCACGCACCCCCCGCTCGTAGGCCTGCTCGCTGTGGCTGCCGGTGAAGACCTTGACCGCGACGTACTCGTCGGGCAGGCCGAGGCGGGCCGGGGGGCGGGCCAGGTAGAAGCGGCCGTTGTTGCCCTCACCCAGCACCCGGACCACCTGGTAGTCCGCGATGGTGGCAGGCGCCGCGCCCACCAGGCCGACGGCATCCATCCACGTCCTCCTGAGCTGTTCCGTCCCCGGACCGCCCGGGACGCCGCGGTGCGGCAGCGCGTCAGTGTGCCGGGACGGTGGCCCTCCCGGAACCCGTTGCCGCCCGCCGTCGAGGGTCCGTCGCGGCACGCGCGCGGACCCCCTGCGCGCCTGCCGGCGTCGCCGGCACCATCGGGCGGACCCGGCGGACCGGAGCCCACGGGCTCCTCGCCCGACCGCCCGGGAGGACTCCTCCTCCACCGGGTCGTGCTCTGCTCGCGCCCGCGGACCAGAGCACGACGTCCCGCGGTACCTCCTGCGGCGGGGCCGGGGCCGCCGCCTCCCGTGCCGGGTGGCACCTCAGGACCCGCCGTGCGGCGACTCGAAGGCGATCTGCCGCCCGCCCATGCGGACGGCGGTGCCCGGGGTCAGCCGGACCGGCTGGCCGGGTACCAGGGAGGACCAGCTGGTCGCCCCGCGCGGGGCGACCAGCGTGCCGTTGGCCGAGCCGGTGTCGACCAGCAGCACGTCCCACCCCTCGAGGCGGATCTCGGCGTGGTGCCGGCTGACGCCACCGGTCCGGTCGGCCACCAGCAGGGGCCGGAGCCGACCGGAGGCGACCCGCTCGTCGGTCTCCGGCTCGCGGCCCAGCAGGTAGTCCGTGTCGAGGCTGACCGTGGCGCCGTCGTCGAAGACCAGCAGCCCCAGCGGCGGGCGGTGTCCCTCCACGAGCACCGCGGTCTGCTGCGGCGTGGGGATGCCGCACAGGGCGCAGGAGCCGGCCCGCGGGTCGTTGAGGTGCCCGTTCCCGCAGAGCACGCCCTTGACCGTGGCGCGGTCGTCCTGGGGCTCCGCGGCCGGGGACTCCGTCGACTCGTCGGCGCCGACGGTCGGCAGCGGCTCCCGGGCCGGCTCGGACTCGACCGCGTCGCCGAACAGCAGCGCCCACCTCTTCGGCGGCGGCAGCTCGGCCGGCGCGGGAGGAGCCGGCTCGGCTGCGACCGGGGTCTGGGGACCGTCGTGGTCCCCGTGGCCGTGCCCGGCGTCGTCCCCGTGACCGTGGTGCGCGGGCTCGGCCGGCGCCGGTCCCGTGACCGGCGGCGTCCCCGCGACCGGCCGCGCGGGCCGCGGCGGTGGCGGGGGCGGCAGCGGGGTGAGCGCGTGCGGGGCGGGCAGGCGCAGCTGCGTCGTGCCCGTCGGCGCCGGACCGGTGACCGACGGCGCCGGGGCCGGGGCGAGCACGGCGGCCGCCCCCGGGACGGCGCCGGCCTCCAGGTCGGCCAGCGGGTGCGGCGCGGTGTCGGCGGTCGAGCCGGCCGACAGGTGCAGCGCGGCCGGTGGCCACGTGACGAAGCGGTCCAGGACCAGCGTCCCGTCGTCGAGCCGTTCCCCCTGCGCCGGCGTCAGCCGCAGGCCCAGGTCGGGCACCTCGGCGCTGCCGCCGCCGGTGAGGACCAGCGCCAGCCCGTCCTCGGTCGCCGCGGCGACCGCGAACGACGGCGGGTCGGCGAGCGTGCCCAGCCAGCTGCGCAGCTCCTCGTGCAGCCGTCGTCCCGGCGCCCGGCTGCCGGCGGTCGACACCCGCCGGCACAGCGCGACCAGCTCGCCGACGTGCGCGTCCCCGGCCGGGGCGGCGACCGGTGCGACCGGCACCGGCGCGGGCCCCCAGCCGACGAGCGCCGGCTTGGCCGGGGGCGTGGCCGGCCCGGGCGGCCGGGTGGTCACGCCGACCACGAGGAGCACCCCGGGCAGCCGGACGACGAGGTCCTGACCCGGCGCGACCCGGACGGCGACCTGGTCGAACGGCGGCACCGTGACCGGTGCGCCGGTGGCACCGGTCAGGGGCACCGGCGGTGTGGCGACCGACATCAGCTGAGCCTCCCGACGTCGACCCGCCGGTGGACGACCGGGGCGTCGACGACCGGGGTGCCCGCCTCGGCCGGCAGCTGGTCGGTCCAGGAGTCGCCGGCGATCAGCCGGTCGGTGAGGTCACCAGGCTGCGCCGGGGTCCGGGCGTGCCGGGGCGCGATCGTGCTCTCGCTCACGGTGGGGGGTCCGTCCTCGGTCGGGGAGGCGCCACTGTCGGGCGGTGCGCCGGCCCTGTCAACGGATCCCGGCGCGGCTCCCGCGGACCCCTCCGGGGTGCTCAGGCGCTGCCGAAGCGGCGCTGCCGCGAGGCGTACTCCTCGCACGCGGCCCACAGGTGCCGGCGGTCGAAGTCGGGCCAGAGCGTGTCGAGGAAGACCAGCTCGGCGTAGGCCGACTGCCAGAGCAGGAAGTTGCTGGTCCGGTTCTCGCCGGAGCTGCGGACGAACAGGTCGACGTCGGGCATGTCGGGCTCGTCGAGGAAGCGGGCGACGGTGCGCTCGTCGACCTTGGCCGGGTCGAGCCGGCCGGCAGCGGCCTCGCGGGCGATCGCGGCGGCGGCGTCGGCGATCTCGGCGCGGCCGCCGTAGTTCACGCACATGGTGAGCGTGAGGACGTCGTTGTCGCGGGTGAGCTCCTCGGCGACCTCGAGCTCCTTGACCACGCTGCGCCACAGCCGCGGACGGCGCCCGGCCCACCGGACGCGGACGCCGAGCTCGTGCATCTCGTCGCGGCGGCGGCGGATGACGTCGCGGTTGAAGCCCATGAGGAAGCGGACCTCGTCGGGGCTGCGCCGCCAGTTCTCGGTGGAGAAGGCGTAGGCGCTGATCGCCCTGACGCCGAGCTCGATGGCGCCCTCGACGCAGTCGAACAGCGAGGACTCCCCCGCCTCGTGGCCCGCCGTCCGGGGCAGGCCGCGCTGCTCGGCCCAGCGGCCGTTGCCGTCCATCACGATCGCGACGTGCGCCGGCACCCTGTCGGCGGGGATCGACGGCGGCCGCGCGCCCGACGGGTGCGGGTTCGGCGCCCTCACCTCACGCATCGTGCACGAGGCCCGCCTCCCGGCGCGGGGCGACGTCGGAGCGGTCGACCAGAGGCAGCGACCGCAGGCCGCGCTCGAGGTGCCACTGCAGCAGCGCGGCGACCAGCCCGCTGCCCTCGCGCCGCTGCGGGTTCTCGCTGGCCTCGGCGGTGTCCCAGTCGCCGGACAGCAGCGCCTCCAGGTGCCCGATGGTGACCGGGTTGGGCATCGCCGAGCCGGTCGGGCGGCAGGCGGGGCAGACGGAGCCGCCGGCCGGGACGGAGAAGTGCCGGTGCGGGCCCTCGACGCCGCAGCGGGCACAGTCGCCCAGCGCCGGCTCCCACCCCGCCACCGACATGGCCCGCAGCAGGAACGCGTCGAGCACCAGCCCGGCCGGGTGGGTGCGGTCGGACAGCGCCCGCAGGGCGCCGATGACGAGGAGGAACAGCCGCAGGTTCGGCTCCTTCTCCTCCTCCGCCGTCAGCCGGTCGGCGGTCTCGAGCACCGCGGTGCCGGCGGTGTAGGCCGGGTAGTCGCCGGCGATGACCGAGCCGTAGGAGCGCAGCGACTCCGCCTGGCTGACGATGTCGAGGTTCCGCCCGGTGTAGAGCTGCAGGTCGACGTGGCTGAACGGCTCGAGCCGCGCGCCGAACTTGCTCTTGGTGCGGCGCACGCCCTTGGCCACCGCCCGGACCTTGCCGTGGCGGCGGGTGAGGACCGTGACGATCCGGTCGGCCTCCCCCAGCTTCTGGGTGCGCAGGACGACGCCCTCGTCGCGGTACAGCGACTTCGGTGTGGTGCTCACTCAGTACCCGAGCCTGTTCAGCTTCTTGGGGTCGTCCTGCCACTCGCCGAGCACCGTGACGTGCAGGGCCAGGTGCACCCGGGCGCCGAGCAGCGTCTCGATGCCGGGCCGGGCCTCGCTGCCGATCGCCTTGATGACCGACCCGCCCCTGCCGAGCAGCATCGGCTTCTGGCTGGGGCGCTCGCAGTGCAGCAGGGCGTGCACCTCGACCAGCTCGCCGCCGTCCCGCCTGGGGTCGGGGCGGCGGTTCATCTCCTCGATGGTGACGGCCAGGGAGTGCGGCACCTCCTGGAACACCTTCTCGAGGGCGGCCTCGCGGACCAGCTCGGCGATCTGCCGCTCGACGTCCTCGTCGGTGGTCTGCTCCTCCGGGTAGAGCGGCGGTCCCTCGGGGAGCAGTCCGATCAGCAGGTCCTCCAGCAGCTCGACCTGGTCGCCCTCCACGGCGCTCACCGGCACGACCTCGGCGGCCTCGACCAGCCGGCTGGCGGCCATCAGCTGCTCGGCGACCTGCTTCTTGCTCGCGGCGTCGGTCTTGGTCACCACGACGACCACCGGCGTCCTCAGGTCCGTCAACTGGCGGGCGATGTACCGGTCGCCGGTGCCGACCGGCTGGTCGGCGGGGATGCAGAACACGACGACGTCGACCTCGGAGAGGGTGTCGCGCACGACGTCGTTGAGGCGCTGGCCGAGCAGGCTCTTCGGCTTGTGCAGGCCGGGGGTGTCGACGAGGACGAGCTGGCCGGCGGGGCGGTGCACGACGCCGCGGATGGCGTGTCGCGTCGTCTGCGGCCGGTTGCTGACGATGCCGACCTTCTCGCCGACGAGGGCGTTGGTCAGCGTGGTCTTGCCGGCGTTGGGGCGGCCCACCAGACAGGCGAAGCCGCTGCGGTACGGCTGCTGGTCCGGTGAGGTCACGGCGCTCATCCTCCCACTCCCCGGAGACATCCCCGCGGAGGACGGCGGTGATCAGGTGACCTGGTCGTGCGGGGTCCTACCGCACGTCCCACGGTCGGGGAGGACGCTCGACGATCAGGTCCCCTGATCGTCGCGGGAGCCTCAGGCGGTGGTGCGGACGATGCCGTCGGGTCCGGCGAGGTGCACGGGCGCGGACGGCGTCAGGTCGCGGACGGCGGCCAGCCCGGCGTCCTCGACGGCGTCGGCGTCGGACACGACCGCGGCCGCCTCCAGGCCCTCCACCCCGCTGGAGACGGCGGCGGCCACCGCGGCCTGCAGCGCCGACAGCGTCAGCGAGGGCAGCGCGACGCTCGCGGCGACGTAGGTGCGCCCGTCGGTGTCACGGACCGCGGCGCCCTCCGGCGCACCGGTGCGGCCGCGCGCGGAGCGGGCGAGCGTGACGAGCTTGGCGTCCTCGGGCTGCAGGTCGGGCACAGGGCGTCAGCTTTCCACGTCCGGTCGCGCGGTCAGCTCTCGACGCCTGCCGGGACGTCGGCCCGGCTGGCCCCCGACTGCCGCTCGGGGTCGTCCTCGGGCACGGGCACCCGGCAGGCCAGGATGGTGTCGATGCGGTTGCGCCGTCCGCCGGTGCTCTCGGCCACCAGCCGCAGCCCCGCGACCTCGGCCTGCGAGCCCTCGATCGGCACCAGGCCCAGTTCGCGGGCGAGCAGCCCGCCGACGGTCTCGACGTCGTCGTCGCGGGGCAGCTCGACGTCGAAGAGCTCGGCGAGGTCCTCGACGGGGAGCCGGGCGGTGATCCGCACCGACCCGTCGTCGAGGTGCTCGACCGGCGGGCGCTGCACGGCGTCGTGCTCGTCGGCGATCTCACCGACGATCTCCTCGAGGATGTCCTCGATGGTCACCAGCCCGGCGAAGCCGCCGTACTCGTCGACCACGATCGCGATGTGGGTGCGGCGCGCCTGCATGTCGCGCAGCAGCTCGTCGACCGGCTTGGACTCCGGCACGAACGCCGGCGGGCGCATGAGCTCCTCGACCCGCGGACCGCGGCCCTCGCCGAGGTTCTGCGACCGGCGGACGAGGTCCTTGAGGTAGACGACGCCCACGACGTCGTCGACGTTCTCGCCGATCACCGGGATCCGGCTGAACCCGCTGCGCAGGGCCAGCGCCAGGGCCTGCCGGAGGGTCTTGGTGCGCTCGATCCAGACGACGTCGGTGCGCGGCACCATGACCTCGCGGGCGATGGTGTCGCCCAGCTCGAACACCGAGTGGATCATCTGCCGCTCGCCGGACTCGACGACGCCGCGCTCCTCGGCGAGGTCGACCAGCTCGCGCAGCTCGACCTCGGTGGCGAACGGGCCGTCGCGGAAGCCGCGGCCGGGGGTGATCGCGTTGCCCACCAGGATGAGCAGCGTGGCCACCGGCCCGAGCACCCGGCCGAGCAGCCGCACCAGCCCGGCGGTGGCCAGCGCGGTCGGGTAGGCGTGCTGGCGGCCCAGCGTCCGCGGGCCGACGCCGACCAGCACGTAGCTGACGACGGTCATGACGGCGGCGGCGGTGAGCGCGGTCTGCCAGCCGACGCCCCACAGCCCGGCGAGGACGACGGCGAGCAGGACCGCCGCGACCATCTCGCAGCCGATGCGCAGGAGCAGCAGCAGCGCCACGTGCCGGGCCCGCTCGTCGACGACCTGCTCGAGCGTGGCCGCCCGCCGCACCCCCTCGCGGCGCAGCTCCTCGACGCGCGCCCGCGACACCCGCTGGAGGGCGGCGTCCATGGCGCCGAACAGGCCGGCCAGCGGCACGAGGGCGATCGCGACGACCAGCAGCGTGACCGCAGCGGTGTTCATCGCGGCCCGCTCACGTCGGGCCGGTGCCCCGTTCGGCCGGCTCGCCGGTGACCGGCTCCCGCGGCGCCGAGCGCCAGCCCTCGAGCAGGCGGGTCTGCAGGCCGAACATCTCCCGCTCCTCCTCCGGCTCCATGTGGTCGTAGCCGAGCAGGTGCAGCACGCCGTGGGTGGCCAGCAGGAGCAGCTCGTCGTCCATCGAGTGGCCGGCCGCGCGGGCCTGCCGGACGGCGACCGAGGGGCACAGCACGACGTCGCCGAGCAGCGCGGGCCCGGGCTCGGGGTCGTCGGGCCGGGCGGTGTCGAGCTCGTCCATGGGGAAGGCCAGGACGTCGGTCGGGCCCTTCTCCCCCATCCACCGCTCGTGCAGCACGCCCATGTAGTCGGGGTCGACGCACAGCACCGACAGCTCGGCCATCGGGTTGACGCCCATCTCGGCGAGCACGTAGCGGCAGACGCCTGTCAGCTCCGCCTCGTCGACGGCGATCTCGGACTCGTTGGCCACCTCGACGGGCACGCCGCTCAGCTCCCCTGCCGGCGCGGCCGGGCGGTCCTGGCCGGCGCGCCGGGACGACCGGCGCCCTGCTGCTGCCCGGCGTCCCAGCGCTCGTAGGCGTCGACGATGTCGCCCACCAGCCGGTGCCGCACGACGTCGGAGCTGGTCAGGTTGGCGAAGTGCACGTCCTCGATGCCGTCGAGTATCTCCCGGACGATCTTCAGGCCGCTCTGCGCGCCGCCGGGCAGGTCGACCTGGGTGACGTCGCCGGTGACGACGATCTTGGAACCGAAGCCGAGGCGGGTGAGGAACATCTTCATCTGCTCGGCGGTGGTGTTCTGCGCCTCGTCGAGGATGACGAAAGCGTCGTTGAGCGTGCGGCCGCGCATGTAGGCCAGCGGCGCGACCTCGATGGTCCCCGACTGCATGAGCCGCGGGATCGACTCGGGGTCGACCATGTCGTGCAGCGCGTCGTAGAGCGGCCGCAGGTAGGGGTCGATCTTCTCGCTCAGCGTCCCGGGCAGGTAGCCCAGGCGCTCACCGGCCTCGACCGCCGGTCGGGTGAGGATGATCCGGTTGACCTGCTTGGTCTGCAGCGCCTGCACGGCCTTGGCCATGGCCAGATAGGTCTTGCCCGTACCGGCCGGGCCGATGCCGAAGACGATCGTGTGCGCGTCGATGGCGTCGACGTAGCGCTTCTGGTTCAGCGTCTTGGGCCGGATGGTGCGGCCCCGGCGGCTGAGGATGTCCAGGCTGAGGACGTCGGCCGGGCGCTCGGAGCCGCCGCTGCGCAGCATGCCGATGACCCGGCGCACCGAGTCCGGCCGCAGCGCCTGGCCGGTACCGAGCAGAGCGATGAGCTCGTCGAAGACCCGGACGGCGAAGGCGTTGTCGGCCGGCTGCCCGGTCACGGCGATCTCGTTGCCGCGGACGTGCACGTCGGCGGTGAGCTCGCCCTCGACCAGCCGCAGCAGCTCGTCGCCGGAGCCGAGCAGGGCCACCATCGATACGGAGTCCGGAACGGTGATCGTCGTGCGGACCGCGGCGGGGGCGGTGTCCGCGAGCGCGCTGTCGGCTGCGGCGGCCTGGGCGGAGGCCTCACGCGACGAGGGGGCGCTCGGCACGGGGACGTTCGGGGAGGTATCGGGCAAGTGCCCTCGACCCTGCCTTCCTGGCACGGGGGTGTGTGACCCGGCTGAGTTTACCCGTGCGGCCGGAGCCGGGACCGTGCTCGACCCGGACGGGTCAGGAACCGGTGTAGGTGGCCCTGCCCGGTCCGTCGTCCAGGAAGGAGGCCACCGCGCCGCGCAGGTCGGCGGTGCCGAACAGCGGGCCGGAGACCTGCGGGGTGATCTCGTCGGCGGCCCGCACCCCGTGCCGGACGGCGGTGGTGACCAGCCGCTTGGTGGCCGCGTGCGCGAGCGTGGGCCCGGCCGCGACCCGGCGCGCGTAGTCGCGGGCGGCCTCGGCGAAGCCCTCGTCGGGCAGCACCCGGTTGACGACGTCCCACCGCTCCAGGACCGCGGCCGGGTAGCGCTCGCCGGTGAGGATGAGCTCCTTGGCGCGGGCCGGGCCGGCGCGCTCGGCCAGCCGCTGCGGCCCGCCCATCGACGGGGTGAGCCCGACGACGATCTCCACCAGTCCGAACGAGGCGCGCTCGGCGGCGAGCAGGACGTCGCAGGCCAGCGAGATCTCGAAGGCCGCGGTCAGCGTGAGGCCGTGCGCGGCGAAGACGGTGGGCACCGGCAGGTCCTCGATCGTCTGCGTGATCCGCAGCAGCCGGGCCCACAGGGCCGTGCCCCGCTGCTCGGGGTCGGGTCCCTCGGCGATCTCGCGGAAGGCGGTGACGTCGACCCCGCCGGAGACCACCTTGCCGCGGGCCTCGACCAGCACCGCGCGGGCCCGGTCGGGCCGGCCGGGCTCGGTGAGCGCGACCAGCTCCGCGGCCACCCGCTCGAAGCCGGCGAACACCGACTCGTCGAACAGGTTCAGCGGCGGGGCCTCGAGGACGACGACGGCGACGGCGCCGTCCCGCTCGATCCGGACGGGGGCAGCGGTGCCGTCGGTCATGCCCGCAGCCTGGCAGCCCCGGCGACACGACCGCGAGGGGTCGGACCGGATCTCCCCGCCCCGGTGGTACCGGTGCGTCACGATCCCCGGCGATGAGGCTGCCCGGGGCGTCCCACCTGCGCGCCGCGGTGGCGCTGCTGCCGGTGGTGGCCGTGGCGGTCGGCGGGGAGGTCGGTGCGCTCGCCGACGGCCTGGCCCGTGCGGGGTGGTCCTGCTCCCAGGTCCGCGCCAACGAGGCGGCCGTGCAGGTGTGGTGCCGGCGGGCACCGGGTCCCCCGGACCTCCACCTCGTCGCGACACACTCGGGGGAGCTCACCTTCGGCCGGTTGGACCTGGTCCTGGGCGACGCGCCGTCGGCCGCGCTGCAGGAGGTGCTCGACGCCGCGGTCCTGCGGGTCTGGCCCGGGCACCGCGACGACCTCGCACAGCTGGTCGAGGACGCCCGGCCACCGGAACCGTTCATGGCGTTCGGCGCCGGGGGCGGCCCGTCGTCCTACGAGGAGCGGTACCACGACGAGGAGGAGACCGCCGGTTCCCTGCACTACTCGCTGGAGGTCAGCTGGGGGGAGCCGCTCTCGCTGACCATCCGCGGGGCCGGGTTGCGGGACCGCTCGTGGCCCTTCGGCGCCGACCACTACGCACGGACGCTCACCGACGCCGTCCCCGCCCTCGCCGAGCTCGGTTTCCGGTGCGGCGACAGCTGCCACCGCCCGTCCGACGACCAGACCCTTCACCTCCGGACGGCGGGCGACCGGATCGCCGAGGTCACGTTCGACCTCCCGGACGACCCCGCGGCCGGCCGCTGGGGCCACCGAGCACCTGCCGTTCCTGACCCCCGAGGTCGAGCCCGCCGTCCGTGCCGAGCTGGCGCGGTCGCTCGACGAGGGGCGCCCCTTCGCCGGCGTGGTGGCCGGGACGGTGCTCGTCGTGGACACCCCGCGGCCCTGGTCGCAGGGGGGCGACCCCGCCCCCGGGTTCACCGTGACGATCGGCGCGCCGCTGGTCCCCCTGGTGTGACGGCCCGGCCGCCGGCGGCGGTGACGCTGCCCGAGGTCAGCCCGGCGGCCAGGTCATCGGGCGGCCGCCCAGGACGTGCAGGTGCAGGTGGTGCACCGTCTGCCCCGCCGCCGGGCCGGTGTTCGTGACCACCCGGTAGCCGGGCTCGACGCCGTCCTCGGTGGCCAGCCCCTCCTGCACGGCCACCGCCGCGGCGGCCCGCACGACGGCGCTCAGCAGGTCGGGGTCGACCTGCGCCACGGCGGCCACGGTCGGGTGGTGCTCCTTGGGGATCACCAGGACGTGCGTCGGCGCCTGGGGGTTGATGTCGCGGAAGGCCAGCGTCCGGTCGGTCTCGTGCACCACGTCGGCCGGGATCTCGCCGGCCACCATGCGGCAGAACAGGCAGTCGCTCACGGGGCCGACCCTAGGGCGCGCGGCGCCGCGGCACCCGCGTCAGGATGGGCCGCACACAACCCATCGCTCCCCGGAGGCCCCCGTGCCCGTCCCCTCCCACCCCGGCAGGACGTAGTGAGCGGTCGCCGTGCTCTCCGGTCGGGGAGCCCCGAGATCCCGTCCCCCTCCCGCCGCGCGTTCCTCGCCGGCACCGCTCTCGCCCTCGCCGCCGCGGCGACGGCGTGCACCCGCTCCTCCCCCGTCGCCTCCGCCGGCGGGGGCGCCGCCGCGTCGGGCAGGCTGGCCATCGGCGCGATCCCCGACCAGGACCCCGAGGTCCTGCAGCGCCTCCACGGCACCGTCGCCGACTCGATGTCCGCGGCGCTGGGCCTCGACGTCGTCTACACGCCGGTCACCGACTACGGCGCCGCCGTCTCCCTCTTCCGCACCGGCGACCTCGACCTCGTCTGGTTCGGCGGGCTCACCGGCGTCCAGGCCCGGCTGCAGACGCCGGGCGCCCGGCCGATCGCCCGGCGCGACATCGACGCCGACTTCCACTCCGTGTTCGTCGTCAACGCCTCGACCGGGCTGACGCCGTCGGACGACCTGCGCCCGCTGGCCCCGCTGCGGTTCACCTACGGCAGCGAGACCTCGACGTCGGGCCGGCTGATGCCCGCGTACTTCCTGCAGCAGGCCGGCGTCGACCCGCAGGGCTTCCCCGGCGGCCCGGGGTTCTCCGGCTCGCACGACGCCACGCTGCAGCTGGTCGCCTCCGGCAGCTACCAGGCCGGCGTGCTCAACGAGCAGGTGTGGACCTCCCGCTCGGAGGAGGGCGCCGTCGACCCCGCCGTCGTCCGGTACGCCCGGACGCCGGCCTACTCGGACTACCACTGGCTGCTCGGCCCGCGGGCGGGCGAGCGGCTGGGCGGGGACCTCGCCGGGCGGCTCGAGGACTACTTCACCGGCCTGTCGGCCGACGACCCCGGCGACGCCGAGGTGCTCGACCTGTTCGGCGCCGGCTCGTTCGTCCCGACGCGGGCGGCGGACTACGACCGGATCGAGGAGATCGGCCGCAGCCTGGGGCTGGTCACCTGAGCGCCGTCCTGCGGCTGACCGGCGTGACCGTCCGCTTCGGGACGGCGACCGCGCTCGACTCCGTGGACCTGACCGTCGGTCCCGGCGAGCGGGTCGCCGTCGTCGGGGCGTCGGGCGCCGGGAAGTCGACGCTGCTGGCCGTGGCCAACGGCGCGGTGCCGCCGTCGGCCGGGTCGGTCGAGGTGCTGGGACAGGACCCGGCCGCACTGCGCGGGCGGGACCTGCGCAGGCTGCGCGCGCGGGTGGGCACGGTGCACCAGCACCTGGAGCTGGCCGGCCCGCTGCGGGTGGTGCACGAGGCCAACGCCGGGCGGCTGGGGTCGTGGCCGGCGGCGCGGGCGGCGTGGTCGCTGGTGCGGCCGCAGGGCGTGCCCGAGGTGGTGGCCGCGCTGGAGCAGGTGGGCCTGGCCGACCGGGTGTTCGACCGCACCGACGCGCTGTCGGGCGGGCAGCGCCAGCGGGTGGCCGTGGCCCGGCTGCTGGTGCAGCGGCCCGACCTCGTGCTGGCCGACGAGCCGGCGTCGGCGCTCGACCCGGTGCTCACCGAGCGGGTCCTGGACCTGCTCGCCGGCCTCGCCTCCTCGCGCGGGGGTGCCCTGGTCGTCGCGCTGCACGACCCGGCGCTGGCGCTGCGGCGCTGCGACCGGGTGGTGGGGCTGGCCGCGGGGCGGTTGGTGCTCGACGCCCCGGCCGCGGCGCTGTCGGCCGCCGAGCTCGCCGCCTTCTACGGGGCCGCGGCGTGACTGCGGTCCTCGACCGGGCCCCGGCCCCGGCCCTCCCCCGGCTGCGGCGGGACCGGCGGCGCTGGGCGTGGGGGCTGGCCGCGCTGGTCGCCGTCGGCTGGTCGCTGGCCGGCGCCGTCGACGGGGACGTGCTCAACCCGGCCGGGGCTGCCCAGGTCGGCCGGTTCGCCGCGGCCGCGCTCTCCCCGGCGCTCGACGGCGCGTTCCTCGGCGTGCTCGCGACCGCGGCGCTGGTCACCGTCGCCTACGCCGTCCTGGGCGCGGCGCTGGCCGTGCTGCTCGGGGCGCTGGGCGCGGTGTTCGTCGCGCGCACCACCTGGGGACGGCGGCGGCTGGGCTGGGCGGCGGCCCGCGGCGTGCTCGCCGTCCCCCGCGGGCTGCACGAGGCGGTGTGGGGCCTGCTGCTGGTCAACGTGCTGGGCCTGGACCCGTGGGTCGGCGTCCTGGCCATCGGCCTGCCCTACGGCGCGGTGACGGCGAAGGTGTTCGCCGACCTGCTCGACGAGGTGCCCCGGGGGCCGTACGCGGCGCTGCTGGCCGCCGGCGCGGGCCGGGCGGCCGCGGCGCTGTACGGGCTGCTGCCGCAGGCGGCCGGCGGGCTGCTGTCCTACGCGTTCTACCGGCTGGAGTGCGCCGTCCGGTCGGCCGTGGTGCTCGGGCTGATCGGCGCCGGCGGGCTGGGCTACGAGCTGGCGCTGTCGTTCACGTCGCTGCGCTGGCCGCAGGTGTGGAGCGCGGTCTACGCCCTGGCGCTGCTGTGCCTGGCCGCCGACGTCGCCGGCCGGGCGGTGCGCCGCCGGGTGGCCGCGCCGCGGCGGCGGGCGGGGGTGCTGTCCCGCGACCGGCTGCTGACCGCGGCGGTGCTGGGCACGGTGGCCGCCGTCGCCTGGTCGTGGTGGTACCTGGCGCTCGCACCGGCGTCGCTGGTGTCCGGGCGGACGCGGGAGCAGGTGGGCTACGTGCTGGGCGCCGCCTGGCCGCCGGCGACCGACGGCGACCTGCTGGCCGAGGTGGGGCGCCAGGCGGTGGTCACGGTGCAGGTGTCGGTGCTGGCGATCGCGGTCGCCACGGTCGGGACGGTGCTGGTGGCCGGGGTCGCCGCCCGCCCGCCGGGGCGGGTGGGCCCGCTGCGGCGGGCGACGGGCGTCCTGGTGCGGGTCGCGCTGCTGCTGCTCCGTGCGGTGCCGCCGCCGGTGTGGGCGCTGGTCCTGCTGTTCGTGCTGCTGCCCGGTGTGCTGCCCGGGGCGCTGGCGCTCGGCGTCTACACGCTCGGGGTGCTGGGGCGGCTGGCCGCCGAGGCGGTGGAGGAGGCCGACCCGAGGCCGCGGGCGGCGCTGACCGCGCTCGGCGCCCGCCCGACGAGCGGGTGGCTCTACGGGGTGGCGCCCGCGGCGGCCGGGCCGGTGCTGGCCGTCGCGCTGTACCGGTGGGAGGTCGCCGTCCGCGACACGCTGCTGGTCGGCCTGCTCGGCGCCGGCGGGCTCGGGGCGCTGCTGGCCTCGCGGCTGGCGGCGTTCGACTGGCCCGCGGTGGCCACGGTGCTCGTCGCGACGGTCGTCCTGACCCTCGCCGTCGACCTGGTCAGCGAGCGCGCCCGCCGCGCCCTGCGCTGACCCGGCGCGGGTCAGGCCCAGCGTGTCCGCACCGACAGCGCGGCCAGGGCGGCGGCGCCGGCGGTGGAGGTGCGCAGCACCTCCGGGCCCAGCCGCACGACCTCGGCGCCGGCGGCGCGCAGCGCGACCACCTCGCCGTCGGTGAGCCCGCCCTCGGGGCCGACGACGACGGCGACCGTCCCGCTCGACGGCACCTCGACGCCGGTCAGCGGACGGCGGGCCTGCTCGTGCAGCACCAGCGCCAGGTCGACGTCGCCGAGCTCGCCGCACACCTGGCGGGTGGTCATCAGCTCGGCGATCTCGGGCACCCGCGGCCGCCGCGACTGCTTGCTCGCCGCCCGTGCCGCGGCCCGCCACTTCGCCAGGCCCTTCTCGACGCGGTCCTCGCGCCAGCGGGTGACGCAGCGCGAGGCCGCCCACGGGACGATCCGGTCGACGCCGAGCTCGGTGGCCAGCTCGACGGCGAGCTGCCCGCGGTCGCCCTTCGGGAGCGCCTGCACCAGCCACAGCTCCGGCTCGGCCGGCGGCACGTCGTACCGGGCCGCCACCTGCACCCGCAGGCCGCCGGAGCCGGCGTCGAGCACCGCGCCCTCGGCCACGGTGCCGCGACCGTCACCCACCCGCACCGGCTCGCCGGGGGCCAGCCGCAGGACGTCGACGGCGTGCCGGCCCTCGGCGCCCCCGACCAGGACCTCGGGTGCCTCCGGCAGCTCGTCGACCAGGAACAGCGGCGCGCCGTCGAGGGCGGGTCGGTCGTCCTGGGCCGGGATGCTCACTTGAACGGGTTCCGCACCCGCGCGAACAGCCCGCCCGGGGTCTCGGCGGCCGCCGACGCGGGACGGTCCTCGCCGCGCAGCACCGCCAGCTCGCGCAGCAGCTTCTCCTGCTCGGCGTCGAGCCGGGTCGGCGTCTGCACGTCGACGTGCACCAGCAGGTTGCCCCGGCCGGTGGCGCGCAGCCGCGGCGCGCCCTTGCCGCGCAGCGTGAGCACGGTGCCCGGCTGGGTGCCGGGCCGGACGTCGACGTCGGTGTCCTCGCCGTCGAGCAGCGTCAGCGGCAGCGTGGTGCCGAGCGCGGCGGCGGTCATCGGCAGGGTGACCCGGCAGTGCAGGTCCTCGCCGTCGCGGGTGAACACCTCGTGCGGGCGCTCGCGGATCTCGACGTAGAGGTCACCGGCCGGCCCGCCGCCGGGGCCGACCTCGCCGCGGCCGGTGAGCCGGATCCGCATGCCGTCCTCGACGCCCGCGGGCACCTTGACCGGGATGGTCCGGCGGGCGCGCACGCGGCCCTCGCTGCCGCACTCGGGGCACGGCTCGGGGATGACCTGGCCGGTGCCCGCGCAGCTGGGGCAGGGCCGGGTGGACACGACCTGACCCAGGAAGGACCGCTGCACGCTCTGCACCTCGCCCCGCCCGGAGCAGGTGGTGCAGGTGGTCGGGTGGGTGCCCGGCGCGGTGCCGGCGCCGCTGCACGTGCCGCACAGGACGGCGGTGTCGACGGTGATCTCCTCGGTCGTCCCGAACACCGTCTGCTCGAGGTCGAGCTCGATGCGGATGAGGGCGTCGTCCCCCTCCCGCACCCGGCTGCGCGGGCCGCGGCCGCCCATCCCGCCGGCGCCACCGAAGAAGGCGTCCATGATGTCGCCGAGCCCGCCGAAGCCGGCCTGCCCGAACGGCGAGCCGCCGCCGGCGCCGGGACCGGTGTCGAACGGGTCGCCGCCGAGGTCGACGATGCGGCGCTTGTCCGGGTCGGTCAGCGCCTGGTACGCGCGGCTGACCTCCTGGAAGCGCTCCTTGGCCTCGGGGTCGGGGTTGACGTCGGGGTGCAGGTCGCGCGCCAGCCGCCGGTAGGCCTTCTTGATCTCGGCGTCGGACGCGCCCCGGGACAGCCCGAGGACGCCGTAGTAGTCGGTTGCCATGGAGTCGCAGACCTCAGCTCTCGGCCAGCAGCTGGCCGACGTAGCGGGCCACGGCGCGGACCGCGGCCATGTTCCCTGGGTAGTCCATGCGGGTCGGGCCGACGATGCCCAGTCCCCCCAGTGCCCGGTCTCCGGTTCCGTACCCCACGGACACGACCGATGCACCGGCCAGTGCCTCGTGGGCGTTCTCCTCGCCGATGCGCACGAGCACCGTCCCGCCGGCGTCGACCTCGCTGATCAGCTTGAGGACGACGACCTGCTCCTCGAGCGCCTCCAGCAGCGGGCGGAGGCTGCCCGGGAAGTCGACGGCCGTGCGGGCCAGGTTCGCCGTCCCGCCGACGACCAGCCGGTCCTCACCGGGCTCGACCAGCGTCTCGACCAGCGCGGCGCTCATCGCGGCGACCAGCCCCCGCAGGTGCGGTGGCGCGGTGTCGACCAGGTCGGGCACCTTGCCGCCGGCGTCGCCCAGCCGCGCGCCGCCGAAGGCGGAGTTGAGCAGCGAGCGGAGGTCGGCGACGTCGTCGCGGGCGACGTCGACCGGGCACTCGACGATCCGCTGCTCCACCCGGCCGGTGTCGGTGATGAGCACCAGCAGCAGCCGGGAGCCGGTCAGCTGGACGACCTCGAGGTGCCGGACGGCGCTGCGCGAGAGCGTCGGGTACTGGACGACGGCGACCTGGTGGGTGAGCTGGGCGAGCAGGCGCACCGTGCGGCCCAGGACGTCGTGCAGGTCGACGGCGCCGTCGAGGAAGCGCTCGACCGCCTTGCGCTCAGGGGCCGACAGCGGCTTGACCGCCGAGAGCCGGTCGACGAACAGGCGGTACCCCTTGTCGGTGGGCACCCGGCCGGCGCTGGTGTGCGGCTGGGTGATGTAGCCCTGCTCCTCGAGGACGGCCATGTCGTTGCGGATGGTGGCCGGCGAGACGCCGAGGTCGTGCCGCTCGGCGAGGGCCTTGCTGCCCACCGGGTCGTTGGTGGAGACGTAGTCCTGCACGATCGCCCGCAGGACCTGCAGACGGCGCTCGTCGTGCGCCACGGTGACACCTCCCCGTACCGGTCGACGTGCCCGTGCGGGCGGTCCCTGGCGGGCGCGGCCCGCGCGCACCGGGCTGCCCCGGCGGGCTGGCACTCGCACGGACCGAGTGCCAGCCCAGCATACGACCGGTGAGCGCTCCCGTCGCGGAGCTCGGACCGTCCTCCCTCCGCGGGGGGCTCCGTCGGACCGGCGGGACGGCCGATAGGGTGACCCGCGGCGGTGCCGGAACGGGGCGGTCGGAACGGAGGTCGGGTCCCTGGTCTTCAAAGCGGTGCACGACGGCCGGCCCTACCCCGAGCACGGCCTGTCGACCAAGGACTGGGCGATGATCCCGCCGCGCCAGATCCGGCTCGACACGCTGGTCACCACCAAGCGCGAGCTGGCGCTGGACACCCTGCTCGCCGAGGACTCGACCTTCTACGGCGACCTCTTCCCGCACGCCGTCCAGTGGCACGGCGAGCTGTACCTCGAGGACGGCCTGCACCGCGCGCTGCGGGCGGCCCTGCAGCAGCGCACGGTGATCCACGTCCGCGTGCTGGACCTCGACGCGCTGATGCCGGCCGACCCGGGCCGACTGTCCTGATGGAGGACCCCCTGGCCCGGCTCACCGGGCCGGCCGACGGCGTCGTCCTGCGCCGGGCCACCGCCGGCGACCTGCCGGCGCTGGTCGCGCTGCTGGCCGACGACGCGCTGGGCGCGACCCGCGAGGCCGCGGACCTCGCGCCCTACGAGGCGGCCTTCGCCGCCGTGGACGCCGACCCGGCGCACCTGCTCGTGGTCGCCGACGACGGCGGCACGGTCGCCGGCACGCTCCAGCTGTCCTTCGTCCCGGGCCTGTCCCGCCGGGGCACGCTGCGCGCCCAGGTCGAGGGTGTGCGGGTGGCCGCCGCGGCCCGCGGACGGGGCCTGGGCGCGGCGATGCTGCGCTGGACGGTCGGGGAGGCCCGCCGCCGCGGCGCCGCACTGGTCCAGCTGACCACCGACAAGCGCCGCTCCGACGCGCACCGCTTCTACGAGCGGCTGGGCTTCACCGCCTCGCACGAGGGCATGAAGCTCGAGCTCTAGGTCGGCCCCGCTGCAGGGGCCCGCCCCGAGCGGAGCGAGGGGTGGGGGGCAGCGGGGTCCTCCGTCTAGAGCCAGCCCTTGTCGGCGGCGACGCGGGCGGCCTCGACGCGGGTGCGGGCGCCGGTCTTGCCGATCGCCGAGGACAGGTAGTTGCGCACCGTCCCCTCGGAGAGGAACAGCCGGCGGGCGATGTCGGCGACGGTCGCGCCGTCGGCGGCCTCGCGCAGCACGTCGGCCTCGCGGGCCGACAGCGGCGTCGCGCCGATGGCCAGCGCCGCGGCGGCGAGCTCCCGGTCGATGACCCGCTCGCCGGCGACGACGGCACGGATGGACCGGGCCAGGTCGGCGACGGGCGCGTCCTTCACCAGGAACCCGGCCGCGCCCACCTCCATGGCCCGGCGCAGGAAGCCCGGCCGGCCGAACGTGGTGAGCACGACGGCCCGGACGGCGGGCAGCTCGGCGGCCAGCTGGCGGGCGGCCTCGAGGCCGTCCGCGCCCGGCATCTCGATGTCGAGCAGCGCGATGTCGGGCGAGTGCTCCCTGGCGGCGGCGAGCACCTCGTCGCCGCGGCCGACCTCGGCGACGACGGTGATGTCCTCCTCCAGCTCGAGCAGGGCCCGCAGTGCCCCGCGGACCATCGACTGGTCCTCGGCGACGAGCACGCGGATCACCGGGCGGCCCCTGCGGGCACCGGTGCCAGGGGCAGGACGGCGCGTAGCTGGTAGCCGCCGTCCCGGCCGGCGCCGCCGGTGAGCGCGCCGCCCAGCGCGCCGACCCGCTCGGCCAGGCCGGTCAGACCGGAGCCGGGCTCGGTGTCGTCGGCCGGGCCGCGGCCGTCGTCGGCGACGGTGAGCACCGCCTCGACACCGTCCTCGGTGAGCGAGACGGTCACCGCCCGGGCGCCGCTGTGCCGCAGCACGTTCGTCGTGGCCTCGCGGACCACCCAGCCCAGCGCGGCGTCGATCGCGCCCGGCAGCGCCGGCACCCGGGCCGGCAGGCGGACGGCGATGCCGGCCCCGGACAGCGCCGAGCGGGCCTCGGCCAGCGCCTGGGCGCAGCTGACCTGGCGGTAGCCGCTGACGGCGTCACGGACCTCGGCCAGCGCGCGGCGGGCGACGGCCTCGACGTCGGCCATCTCGGTGCGCGCCCTCGCGGGGTCGGCCTCGGCCAGCCGGCCGGCCAGCTCGCTCTTGAGCGCGATGAGCGACAGGCTGTGGCCGAGCAGGTCGTGCAGGTCGCGGGCGAAGCGCAGCCGCTCCTCGGCGACGGCGTTGCGGGCCAGCTCCTCGCGCGCCTCGGCGAGCTCCGCGTTGACCGACACCAGGTGCCGGGTGCCGCGCAGCGCGAAGGCGGTGAGCAGGCACATGACCGGGAGGATCACCAGCCCCGGCTCCCCGCGGAGGAAGACCACCCCCGCGCAGACGGCCGTGGCCGCGAGGACGGCCGGCCACACCCACCGCTGCGGCAGCCCGCCCGTGGCCGCGGCCGACACGTAGATGAGCAGCCCCGCCCACGTCGGGCCGAGCCAGACCGCCAGGACCACGCCGAGCACCGCGACGACCACCAGCTGGCGCACCGGCCACGCCGCGCGGGGGACGAAGAAGCGGGAGAACGCCGAGAGGTAGGCGGCGGTGAACACCAGCAGCCCGGCCCCGGCCACGAGCCGGACCACCAGCGGCCGGTCGGTGACGACCAGGTCGGCGACGGGGAAGAACTGGAACAGCAGCCAGGGCAGCGCCCAGCCGATGCGCTGCCACCGCGTGCGGGGGTCCACGGCGCCCGACCGTAGCTCCATCAGCCCGCGACGGCGGTCAGGGGACGGCGCCGCGCCACCAGGACCGCCAGGGCGGCGAACACCGCGGCGAAGGCGACCAGTGCCCCGGCGGCGGCGACCGACGGCAGCTGGCCCCCAGCGGCGGCCCGGCCGGCCTCGGCGTACCAGTACGACGGCAGTCCGTGCGCGACCGCCCGCAGGCCGGAGGGGAACAGCTCGACCGGCACCCACAGCCCGCCCAGGGCGGCCAGCACGGTGCCGACGATGCCGATCGCGCCGCCGGCGGCCTTGGTCTCCAGCGCCCAGCCCAGCAGCAGCCCGAGGGCGACGAACACCGCCGACCCGAGCCACAGGACGCCGACCAGCGCGGCCCACTCGCCGGGCGCGAGCCGCACGCCGTTGACGAACCGGCCGGTGAGCGCGACGACGACCAGCGGCGGCAGGGTGAGCAGCATCCCGACGGCGACGTCGACGGCGACCACCGACGTCTGCGGCACCGGGGTCACCCGCAGCTGGCGCAGCCACCCCGACGCCCGGTCGAAGGAGAGCCGGACGGTGGCGCCGAGGGCCGCGCCGATCGCGCCGTAGGCCATCATCGAGACCATCGTGGCCGCCGCCAGCGCCGGGCCGCCACCGGGCGTGCCCGCGAAGACCTTCGTGAAGAAGACGGTGAACAGCGCCGGCAGCAGCACGGTGAAGAACAGGAACTGCCGGTTGCGGCCGACCCGGCGCAGCTGGAAGACGAACAGCGGGCTCACCGCGCGCCTCCCACCAGGGACAGGACGGCGTCCTCGAGGCTGGCACCGCGGACCTCCAGGTCGATCAGCGGGACGCCGTCGGCGAGCAGCGCGCGCAGCGTGGCCTCGACGTCGGTGGTGGCCAGCGCGACCGTGCCGCCCACCCGGTCGACGCCGGTGACGGCGGGCACGCGGTCGAAGGCCGCGCCGTCGGGGGCGGAGAAGCGGACGGTGCGCCCGGCGACGACCGACCGGATGCCCGCCGAGGGGCCGTCGGCGACCAGGCGGCCACCGGCCATGACCACTACCCGGTCGGCGACCGCGTCGGCCTCCTCGAGGTGGTGGGTGGCGAAGACGACGGTGGTGCCGCGGGCGGCCAGGTCGCGCATCGTCGTCCAGAAGGCCCGGCGGCCCTCGACGTCCATGGCCGAGGTGGGCTCGTCGAGCAGCAGCAGCGGCGGCTGACCGGACAGCGCCAGGGCCAGCAGCACCCGCTGCCGCTGGCCGCCGGAGAGCGCGTCGACGTCGCGGCCGAGGAGCCCGCCGGTGCCGGTGGTGGCCACCAGGTCGTCCAGCGGCCACGGGTCGGCGTAGCTGCGCCGCACCAGGTGCAGCACCTCGCCGACGCGCGCCTCGCCGGGCAGGCCGCCGTGCTGCAGCATCGCGCCGACCCCGCCGGCGCGGACGGCGTCGGCCGGGGGGCGGCCGAGCACCCGCACGGTGCCGGCCGCGGGGCGGAGCAGCCCGAGGGCGGCGCCGACGGTGGTGGACTTGCCGGCCCCGTTGGGACCGAGCAGCGCGACGGTCTCGCCCCGGCCGATGCGCAGGTCGAGGCCGTCGACGGCGAGGACCTCGCCGTGGCGGACGGTCAGGCCGGAGATGTCGAGCGCGTCGGGAGGCACGGCACGAGCCTGGCGCCGGCGGAGGTGCGCGCAGTAGTGCGGGACGTCGCCGACCGGACCTGACATCCGTCAGGTGCGCATCATCCCCGGCGGTCCAGGGCCCACACCACCGCGGCGTGCGGGAACGTCAGCGCGAGCAGGACGCTCACCTGGGCCTGCAGGCCGGCCACGTCGCCCAGCTGCCACAGCACCGCGACGGCCGCCAGCGCGACGGCGCTCGGTCCTGCCGCGGCCCGGGCCAGCCGGCGCGCAGCCGGGCCCCATCCCCGTCCGCCCTCGGCCGCGCGGGCGAGGTCGAGCAACCGGCCCGTGTGCCGGACGGCGTGCCAGAGCCCGAAGTAGGCGCCGAACGCCGCCAGCGGTGGCGCGACGGCGAAGACCGCGGCGACCAGCACGAGCTCTGCGGCGTCGTGCACCCGGCGCCGGGCGAGCAGCCACACCACCGCGGCGGCGACCGATCCCGCGACGAGGACGAGCCCCGCGCTGCGTGAGGCGAGCGCCGCGTCGGCGATGCCGGCCGACAGCGGCCGCACCCAGGGGTCGGTGGTGTCCGGGTCCCGCCACAGCAGCAGGCCGACGACGGCCAGCCCGTGCGCGACGCACGGCGGGAGGTCAGCGGCCGGGCCGGGCACGGGGCGGCCGGCGCGCTCGGCCCAGGCGACCACCTCACCGCGACCGAAGTGCAGCGCGGAGAGGACCAGCGCCGCGGCCAGTGCCGGCGTCGGCACGAGCAGGAGGGCCGAGGTGGCGGCCACGGCCACGGCCGCGTACCCGACCACGACCAGCGCGAGGAACCGGCGCGGGGCCCGCCGTCGGTCCGACCACCACCAGGGGACGAGGTGGTCCACGGCGCCGTGCGGTACGCCCACGACGGCGCCCGCGACGGCCACGGGCACCGCGGCCGCCGCGACCGCCCCCGGCGCGAGCACGCTCAGGGCGAGCACGGCCGTCAGGACGGCCACCGGCAGCCGGGTCAGCGCCGGCAGTTCCCGCAGCGCCCGGGGAGCGGACGCTGCGGGAGCCCCGGCCGGGAGGGCCGCCCGCCGGCCGGTGACGGTGGCGGTGGCCCGCGGGACCACGGTCACGCCGACCACCGCCTCCGTCAGACCGCGACGGTGTCGCGACCGGGAGTGGGCCGGGCCGGCGAGCCGTCGTCCGGGCCGGGGACCGCGTGGTCGTCGTCGTAGGCCGGGTCCTCCAGCCCGCTCTTCACCCGGGCGATCTTGTAGATGGCCAGGCCGTACGCCGCCTTCGCGAGGATGTCGGCGATGCTGTAGCCGGCCTGCCGCAGCACGAAGCCGTCCGCGCCGCCGAAGAAGTCACCGCCCAGGACGGGGAACAGGTAGGCGATCGGGTAGACGCCCCACAGCCCGACGAGAGCCAGCCGCAGCATCTTGATCGTGTGCTGCACCTCGGGCGGCTGCCGGTCGATCGACCGGGTCAGCTCGACGAAGAGCACCCACAGCAGGTAGATGAACGGGATCGTCGACAGGGTGCCCCACAGCAGCCGCGGTCCGAGCTCGCTGGTGATCTCCCCGGGGTACCCCAGCGCGATCATCAGCGCGGACGCCGGTACCAGCTTCCAGAGCAGCCGGCGGGCATCGCTCTTGGCCAGTGCCATGACCGCGACCGTCTCGATGAGCAGCAGCGGGACGGTGAGCAGCCAGTCGACGTAGCGGTAGCCCTCGTTGAACGCCACGTTCGACAACAGGTGGGAGCTGGCGATGCTCTCCTCCGGGGGATAGCTCTCCTGGAAGTTGTCGAAGATCCGGAAGTAGTGGTAGGCCGCGATGCCGCAGACGATCGCGGACACCACGAGGGCGTTGCGGTAGCGCGGGGCGACCCGCCCGCGCGAGAACAGCAGGTACAGCGCCGTGAACAGCATCGAGGCGATGACCAGGCTGAAGAGGTTGTATACGGTGGAGAACTGGACGGAGGAGAGCTCCGGGACCGCGATCCCGCTGTCAGTGCCCATGACGGCTCCTGGGTGTACGGCGTCGTTGCCGAGCGGCGGCCGGGTCCCGGCCACCGTGGCGAGCATGCTCCCCTTGAACGAAGTTGTGCAAGTTCTGATGCGCTCCACGGCTCAGCCGGAGGGCTGTCCCTCGCGCCAGACCCGCCGCAGCACCGCGACGGCGTCGGGCAGGTCGCGCGGCGCGGTGACCGGCCCGGCCTCGACGCCGTCCCAGCCGGGGCCTCCGACCAGCACCCGCACGCGCCGGTGCGCCGCCAGGAGCGCGGGCAGGCCCTCCACGGCCTCCGGGTCGGCTCTGCTCAGCCACACCAGGACAGCGGCGGCTCGGGTCCGACGGGCAGCGGTGGCCAGGGCCGGCATCGGGGTGCGCGGTCCGAGCAGGCGGGAGGGGACGCCGCCCTCGGCCAGCGCCGCCCGGGCTGCGTGCAGGGGCAGGACGTGCTCCTCCTGCGGCCCCCCGGCGAGCAGCACCGGTCGTTCGGACGGCGGCTCGGGCAGGGTGGCGGTGTGCCGGATCAGGGCCGTGGTCACCGCCTGGGTCAGCAGGTGCTCGATCTCGATCCCCGAACCCGTCGCCGCCCAGTGCGCGCCCGCGGCGATCAGCACCGGCCGCACGACGTCGTCCCAGGCTGCCAACGTCCCCTCGGCGCGCAGCGCGGCGAGCACCGCGTCCTCGGCGCGCATCTCGTCCAGCCGGGCTGCGGCACGCGCCAGGCCCCGTGCTCCCCTACCGGCGCCGGGTACCGCCAGACCGGTGCCTCCGGCGCCGGCGCGGCGCCGCGGGATGACGGGGCGCTCACCGGTGTCCTCGATGCCGCGGACCGCGGCGGCCGCCGCGGCGGGGTCGGTGCCGGCGAGGACGGCCTCGTGCACCGCCTGGAGCAGGGCGACGTCCTCGGCCGTGTAACGGCGGTGGCCGCCCGCCGACCGGGCGGAGGCGACCAGCCCGTACCGGCTCCCCCACATGCGCAGCGCGGAGGGCGAGACGCCGAGCCGGGCCGCCACCTCGCCGACCGAGAGCAGCTCCATCAGCAGATGCTCACACGCGGCGGGCCGGCCTCCCCGCAGGGGCCCGCCCCGAGCGTGCGAGGGGTGCGGAGCAGGGAGGCCTTCAGTCCGTGAGGTCGCGGACGACCGCGTCGGCGAGCAGCCGGCCGCGGTCGGTGAGCACCGCCCGGCCTCCCGCGTGCGCGTCCGGCTCGAGCAGGCCGCGGGCGACGGCGTCGGCGGCGCGCAGCCGGCCGGCGGCGGACAGCGCGGTCAGCGGCAGGCCGTCGCGCAGCCGCAGGCCGAGCATCACCGTCTCCAGGGCGCGGTCGGCGGGCTCGAGGACCTCCCGGTCGGCCACCGGGCTCTCCCCCGCGGCCAGCCGCCCGGCGTGGGCGGCGGGGTGCTTGACGTTCCACCAGCGCACGCCGCCGACGTGGCTGTGCGCACCGGGGCCCACGCCCCACCAGTTGGCGTTGGCCCAGTACAGCTCGTTGTGCCGGCAGCGCGCGGCGTCCCCGCGGGACCAGTTCGACACCTCGTACCAGTCGAAGCCGGCACCGCGCAGCGTGGTGTCGGCCTGCACGTAGCGGTCGGCGAGGACGTCGTCGTCGGGCATCGGGAGCTCGCCGCGGGCGATGCGGCGGGCCAGCCGGGTGCCGTCCTCGACGATGAGCGCGTAGGCGCTGACGTGGTCGACCGGCGCGGCCAGGACGGCGTCGAGCGAGGCGGCCCAGTCGGCGTCGGTCTCCCCCGGCGTGCCGTAGATGAGGTCGAGGTTCACGTGCTCGAACCCGGCGGCGCGGGCCTCGCGCGCGGCCTCGGCGGCGCGGCCGGGGGTGTGCCGGCGGTCGAGGACGGCGAGGACGTGCTCGGCTGCGGACTGCATGCCGAGGCTCAGCCGGGTGAAGCCGGCCGCGCGCAGGGTCGCCAGCGACGCCGGGGTGACCGACTCGGGGTTGGCCTCGGTGGTCACCTCGACGTCGGAGGCGACGGGGAACAGCTCGCGGACGGCGGCCAGCACGGCGGCGAGGTCCTCGGCGGGCAGCAGCGTCGGGGTGCCGCCGCCGACGAACACCGTGGAGACCGTCGGCAGGTCGGGGCCGAGGGTGTCGGCGGCCTGCCGGAGCTCGGCGATCGCCGTCCCGGCGTACTCGGCGCGGTTGGCGCCGGGGCCGAGCTCGTCGGAGGTGTAGGTGTTGAAGTCGCAGTAGCCGCAGCGGGTCGCGCAGAAGGGCACGTGCACGTACAGCCCGAAGGGCGTCCGGGCCAGCCCCTCGCGGGCGCTGTCGGGGAGCTGCAGGGTCGCCGGCGGGGCGTCGAGCAGCGGCAGGACGGTGTTCATCTGAACCCCAGTGTGCCGCGCCGGGCAGGATGTCCGGTCGTGGCCGACGACGAGGTGCTGCAGGTCTCGGTCGAGCGCGGGGTCGCGACCCTCACGCTCGACTCCCCCGCCAACCGCAACGCGCTCTCCCGCGCGATGCGCGCCCGGCTGCGGGGGGCGCTGGACGCCGCGCTGAGCGACGACGCCGTGCGGGTGGTCGCGCTCGACCACACCGGCCGGGTCTTCTGCTCGGGGATGGACCTGTCCGAGGCCGCCGGTGCCGGTGCCGGCGACCAGGGCGTGCGCGAGCTGCCCGAGCTCCTCGAGCGCATCTGGACGGCACCCAAGCCGGTGGTGGCCACCGTCCGCGGTCCCGCCCGCGCGGGTGGGGTCGGGCTGCTGGCCGCGTGCGACGTGGTGGTGGCCGGGGCGTCGGCGACGTTCGCCTTCTCCGAGGTGCGGCTGGGCATCGTGCCGGCGGTGATCTCCGCCGTCGTCCTGCCGCGGGTGCTGCCGCACGTGGCGCACCGGCTGATGCTCACCGGCGAGGTGTTCGACGCGGCCGCGGCGGCCGCCGGGGGGCTGGTGGACCTCGCCGTGCCCGACGACGAGGTCGACGCCGCCGTCGAGGGTCAGGTGCGGGCGCTGGCGGCGGGCTCGCCGTGGGCGCTGGCCGAGACCAAGCGGCTGCTGCGCGCCGGCGGCCTGCGGGGCTCCTCCGACGACCTGCTCGACCTCTCCGCCCGGGCCTTCGCCGGCGAGGAGGGCCAGGAGGGCATCGCCGCGTTCCGCGAGAAGCGCCCGGCCCGCTGGGTGCCCGCCGCGGACTGAGCGCTTGCCCTCAGCCCGGTGCGCGGGGACGCTGCCGCCATGACCGACCCGGACGACCCCCGCGAGCGCTTCCGCTCCCTGCCCCGGCCCGTCGACCCCGAGGACGCCGTCGAGACGGTCGACGCCGGCGCCGTCCGGCCGATCGCCACCGAGAGCGACGAGCGCGACCGGATGCTGCGCGAGGCCGGCGGCGCCTGACCCCGGACGGCCCTGGTCGTGCTGAGCGCGGTCGTGCTCCGGTCCGCATCGGGGGCAGAGCACGAGGACGCTCAGCATCCCCGGGGAGCGGTCACCGGTTCAGCGCAGTCGGCGGGTGTTGTCGGGCAGCCGCACCGTGACCCCGCGGGCGTCCAGCCACTCCATCAGCGGCACCGCCACGCGCCGCGTCGTCCCCCACGCCGAGCGGGCCTGGCTGAGGGTGAACGGCTGCGGCACCGCGGCCAGCCGCGCCCGCGCCACCTCCTCGACGCCCGGCGCCAGGTAGACGCCCTCGGCGATCCGCACCAGCTGCCCGTCGCGCACGGCGGCGGC